>CAIRZE010000118.1 GCA_903882995.1 uncultured Candidatus Competibacteraceae bacterium | reverse complement strand
CTAGATTATTTCAAATGGGCCACTTTTTATTGTGGGAAAATTAGAGAGTTAAGAATTAGTTATGAACAAGCTCATTGAACAATTCTACCAAAGTTCCCCGTTGTTTGTAGGTAATGCATTGTTTATAGAAGAGTTATATGAATCTTTTTTGCAAGATCCAGAATCTGTCAGTGAAAATTGGAGGAAGTATTTTCAGAATATGGGATTTCAGATAGATGTCGCTCATGGTCCGATCCGTAACTCCTTATCAAGACTAGCTTTGCAACAGCACACTGACACTGGTATATGGCGCACCCAAATAATGGGTACACAGACTGCTGAAAAACAGGCTGCTGTTTTGCGCGTTATCGACGCCTATCGTATCAGAGGCCATAAAGCGGCTCACTTAGACCCTTTACAACTGCGCAACAGGCCACCTGTACCAGAATTAGATCCTTGCTATCATGGTTTAAGTACCGTTGATATGGAAACTTCTTTTAGCACCTGTTCGCTAGTGGCACCATCACAACAAATGACTCTAAATGAGATCATGAAGCTACTCTGCGATGTTTACATTGGTTCCATCGGCTCTGAATATATGCACATCAACGAAACTTCAGAGAAGCACTGGATCCAGCAACAGATAGAAGGTCAGCGTGTTAGATTAAAATTGAACGCTGAACAACGTAAGCATCTACTATATTGGCTGGTATCAGCTGAAGGTCTAGAGCGATATCTGCATGCGAGATATGTTGGTCAAAAAAGATTTTCTCTGGAGGGAGGCGAAAGTCTGATACCAATGTTAGATGAGCTGATTCAGCGAGCCGGAGTCCAGGGAGTCCAAGAAATAGTTATTGGTATGGCCCATCGCGGGCGGCTTAATGTGTTAGTCAATATCATCGGTAAATCTCCTAGTGAGCTCTTCGATGAATTTGAGGGAAAGCGTCGTATCGGTAGTGCAGGTGATGTTAAATACCATCTTGGGTTCTCTTCAGATGTGCAAACACCAGGTGGTCCACTACATCTGGCACTGGCTTTTAATCCTTCACATTTAGAAATTGCTAATCCAGTGGTAGAAGGCTCAGTACGGGCCCGTATGGAGCGGCGGCGGGAACCTGGAGCGGAAACCCCACCATTCAATACTGTGATACCTTTGATAATTCATGGCGACGCTGCCTTTGCTGGTCAGGGTGTTAACATGGAGACTTTTCAACTATCACAGGTACGTGGCTACCGCACTGGAGGTACTATACATATAGTTATTAATAACCAGATCGGCTTCACTACTAGCAACCCACTAGATACACGTTCGGCGCTTTATTGCACTGACATAGCTAAAATGGTACAAGCACCGATTTTCCATGTTAACGGTGATGATCCAGAAGCAGTATTATTCGTTAGCAAGTTAGCGCTCGAGTATCGCATGGTTTTTAACAAAGATGTAGTAATTGATATGATCTGTTACCGCCGTCTCGGTCACAATGAGGCCGATGAGCCAGCCGCTACTCAACCGATGATGTATAAAAAGATCCGGGCGCGGCAAACCACGGCTACCATATACGCAGAACGGTTAATTAGGGATGGTATAATAACTAGTTCCGACTTCTTAGAGATGCAGACTAGATATCGAGCTGACCTTGATACTGGACGACAAGTATCCCGTCCCACATCAATATGTTCTAAAAGCGATTATTCAATCGATTGGTCACCATTCGTAACTGAAAATTGGAGCATGCCAGTCGATACTGCTGTAGATTTAGATAAAATCCGAGATCTATCTAGAAGGTTGCTCAAGCTTCCAGAAGGATTTGAAATGCATCCTCGAGTTGCCAAGCTTATGGACGATCGCCGGAAGATGGCAGCTGGAGCATTATCTGTAGACTGGGGATTCGCTGAGAATTTAGCTTATGCTACCTTACTAAGGGAAGGCTATCAGGTACGCATTTCCGGGCAAGATTGTGGGCGTGGCACATTTTTCCACCGCCATGCGGTATTGCACAATCAAAAGGATGGTAATAGCTATATTCCGCTAATGAACCTCTTTCTCGGGCAACCTAATTTCATCGTTATAGACTCTATCCTATCTGAAGAGGCAGTCCTTGGTTTCGAGTATGGCTATGCTACTGCCGAACCGAACGGCTTAATAGTATGGGAAGCACAATTCGGTGACTTCGCAAATGGCGCACAAGTAGTTATCGATCAATTCATTGCTTCTGGCCAGACTAAGTGGGGTAGGATGTGCGGTCTAGTTATGCTTTTACCACATGGCTTCGAGGGTCAGGGACCTGAACATTCTTCAGCTCGGCTAGAGCGTTACCTACAGCTGTGTGCTGAAAATAACATGCAGGTGGTGGTCCCATCGACTCCGGTACAATGCTTCCACATGTTACGCCGGCAAATGAAGCGAAGCTTCCGTAAACCATTGATTGTGATGAGCCCTAAAAGCCTATTAAGGCATCGTCTAGCTGTAAATAGCCTTGAAGATTTTACAGAAGATTGCTTTCAAGAGATAATGCCAGAGATAGATTTACATGATCAAGAGTCTATCACTAGGCTATTGGTATGTAGCGGAAAAATATTTTATGACTTGCTAGAAACTCGAAGAGAGCATGGATTAAAGCATGTTGCTATAATCCGCATAGAACAACTTTATCCATTTCCTCAGGAGCTCTATATCTCCCAGATAGATGGCTATCCCAATCTTACAGATCTAATTTGGTGTCAAGAAGAGCCCAAAAACCAGGGTGCGTGGTTTGGGACACTCCACCACCTCGAACGCGGGTTACCGCGGCACCTTAGAATACGCTATGTCGGTCGCCAGCATTCTGCTTCACCGGCTGTAGGTTATCACAGTGTTCATGTTGAGCAGCAGCAAAAACTCATTAATGAGGCCCTAGGTATAATAACTACTATTGATATAGATTGAGTAATTTCCATGCACTATAAATGGAACAAATAAAATGAGTATTGAAGTGAAAGTCCCGATTTTACCAGAGTCAGTTGCAGATGGCACACTGGTCAACTGGAAGAAAAATCTCGGTGAATTGGTGAAGCAAGGTGAAAGCTTGGTGGAGCTGGAAACTGATAAGGTAGTGCTTGATATCCCTTCTCCAGCAGATGGTATACTTCAGGAAATTATGCATCAGGAAGGTGAATCAGTAATCACTGGTGAAGTGATTGCTATATTAGAAGAGAATGCTGCAATACAAGATACAGATATAGGAAGTATCGCGTCCTCCATATCAGTTGCTTCTCAGGCACCTGAATCTGTCACAGGCGTTGACTTATTAGGGTTAAGTCCCGCAGTACGACGCCTAGCTGCTGAGTATGAGCTAGATGTCACAATGGTTACGGGTAGCGGTAAAGGTGGGAGAGTAACTAAAGCTGATGTGTTAGACATAATTGAAGGGAGAGAACAGGCTAGAATCTCTTCTGTTCCTGCTGCCGCACTACCAACTTCTACAAAATCCTTACAATCAGAGGCTCTTCTTCCCACTGATAGTCTATTAAAAAAAGACGCTATGGGTCGCCTGGAACAAAGGGTGCCGATGACCCGGTTGCGGGCACGCATTGCAGAGAGACTCTTGATGGCTAAGCAAACAACTGCAATGTTAACGACATTCAATGAGATCAATATGAATGCCGTGATGGGCTTACGTAACCAATATAAGGAGGAATTTGAGAACAAACATGGAGTGCGATTAGGCTTTATGGGATTTTTCGCTAAGGCAGTTGTTGAAGCTCTCAAACATTATCCATCCGTTAATGCTTCTATAGACGGTAACGATATCATCTATCATAGTTACTACGATATTGGTATTGCTATAGCGTCGCAGCGCGGATTGGTGGTACCGATCCTGCGTAATGTCGATCAGATGAGTTTATCCGAAATCGAAAAGGCAATATTTGAGTTTGGGAAAAAGGCTAGTGAAGGAAATTTAACAGTTGAAGAGATAACTGGTGGTACCTTCACTATCACAAACGGTGGTGTATTCGGCTCACTTATGTCAATGCCGATCCTCAATCCACCACAAAGCGGCATCCTAGGTATGCATGCTATTAAGCAACGACCGATTGTGGAGAATAACCAAGTTGTTATTCGACCAATGATGTATGTAGCACATTCCTACGATCATCGCATTATCGATGGTCGTGAGGCAGTTACTTTTCTAGTCACCATTAAGGAATATATCGAAGCACCAGCCAGGCTGATGTTGCAATTATAGTGCTTAACTGTTTCTTAAACAGCTGGAGTTTGTCGCATATTTTGCTGCTTTTTATTGGGTGGATAGTAAAAGATATTTTGATGATGAGCTAGAGCCGATAGCCGTCAGGTGGTATTTAAAATGCATCTATATCACTCACTGTATGATATAGCGCAGATGATTATGTCGAAAGAAATAGATAGTGATGTGTAGATTAAATACTATCTTCGTTTTTCGTTTGATGTAGGCTCAGCTGAGTCCAGAATCTGGGTAGATTATAACTAAAATAATAGGGTAGCTATTAAATTAGCTCAGCCCTATGCTGATGACACTGGTATGCTTCATCTCATTGAATATTTAAATTAAATAATATTTACTGTAATTCTGAGGGGATGAGGATGGCTAAGACTTACGATGTGGTTGTTATTGGTAGTGGCCCTGCTGGTTATGTAGCAGCGATTCGTTGCTCCCAGCTCAAGCTGAAGACGGCATGTGTGGAGAAATGGATAAATTCCCAGGGTAACCCGGCCCTGGGTGGTACTTGCCTAAACGTAGGTTGTATTCCCTCTAAGGCATTGCTCGAATCCTCTGAGCAATACCATCGCTTGCAGGAAGGTCTAGACATTCACGGTATACATGTTAACGGTATCCAGCTCGACCTTAATCGGATGATGGCACGTAAGGATGATATAGTGTTGCAATTGACTAACGGCATTAGTACGCTATTCAAATATAACAGTGTGGATTGGCTAAAAGGTCATGGAAAGCTATTAGTTGATCATCAAGTTGAAGTGACTGCTCAAAATGGCTTGGTAGAAGTAGTTACCGCAGATAACATAATAATTGCTACCGGCTCTAAGCCGATAGATATTAGCGCTGCCTTAATAGACAACAATCAAGGGTTGATTGTAGATTCGACAGGTGCTCTGAACTTCCGTGCTGTACCAACAACTCTTGGTATTATTGGTGCAGGTGTGATAGGCCTAGAGCTGGGTAGTGTTTGGAATAGGCTTGGTTCTAAGGTTGTTTTGTTGGAAGCAGTTGAGGATTTCCTATCATTAGCTGACCAACAAATAGCTCGCGAGGCCCTTAGACAGTTTAAAAGGCAAGGTTTAGATATTCGCCTAGGTACGCGAGTTGTAGCTACGGAGAAAACTGCTAATGGTATCAAAGTTCAGTTTCTAGACAGGACTGGTAATCATGAAATCACTTTTGATAAGTTATTAGTATCTGTGGGACGGCTGCCAAACATTGACAATATCGCTGCGCCTGAATCTGGATTGTTATTCGAAGAGCGCGGATATATCCACGTAAATGATAATTGTGAGACTAATTTGCCTGGTGTATATGCTATAGGCGATGTAGTAAGAGGCCCGATGCTGGCGCATAAGGGTTCTGAGGAGGGCATAATGGTAGCAGAAAATATTGCTGGCCACCATGGGCATTTAAACTTAAACCACAACAATATTCCATGGGTAATCTATACTAATCCCGAAATCGCTTGGGTTGGAAAAACAGAACAGACATTGAAGGCTGAGGGAATTCCTTACAAGGTTGGGACCTCTCCGTTTAGCGCGAACAGTCGCGCGAAAACGATGGCAAGTGCTGTTGGTATGATCAAGATACTTGCTCACTCCAAAACTGATACCTTGTTGGGTTGTCATATAATTGGACCGTTCAGCGCTGAGATTGTGCAAGAAGCTGTGCTAGCGTTGGAGTTTCATGCTAGCAGTGAAGATCTAGCAAGGACCGTGCACGGCCATCCAACACTATGTGAGGTAGTGCGTGAGGCGGCGCTTGCTGTTCAGGACCGTGCTCTACACAAAATCAATGCATAGCTCGAAATGGCGCTGCTTTATCCATTATTAACGCTGCTTTTCTATTCTATTATAGTACAGAGAGAGAAGTTCGCTGTGCGTTGATATGGATCGCAACAGTTGTTAACTTTAGTAATTGCGCCATTACAGTTCTGCACTAATTAAGGAAGGAGCATTCTAGATAGTTGGTGTTCTCAACACTATACCAACTCAGCGCAAAGTAAATAGCTTGTTATAAAGATTCACAAGTATGACTCTAGTATGCTCGATACATGTGCATGCGCTCTGGTTATTCTTTTTTCAGAGTTCCGTTGTTGTTACGCATGAGGCCCAATAGTGTTGATATATTGTATCAGAAAAGTCTATCTGTATAATAGAGTCAGCAAGAGAATAATCTGGCGGCATTCGAATTGAGAACTACATTGAGAACTACTAAGTGTTAACAGCACTCCTTTTGCATGGTTGGGGATTAATCTCATTCAACCAATTCTGATACCCATAGCCTCTAAAATCCTAACAGGAAATTTAAAATGCTCGCCTCGCATCAGAAATTGCTAACAGTCTCTCCCGCTGCATAGCACTAGCCATATCCAAGCCGGTCAGTCCTTTAACGACTAGAGGTTTAGCACTAACACCGGCTGCAGCTTGTCTAATTCGCTCCAAAAATATCATTTGTGGGTAAGCTTTGTTTTCGGAACCGAATCGTCCACGCGCATCGGCCTTACAGGACAGTAAGAATTGGGTAAACCGCTGTGGTTTTCGGAACGCGTCCATACTTTGTAGGAGCTTTAAAAGTGTCTTTGGATGTAGCTCCATAGCCCGGTGGCAGTAAGTGTGATAGCGAGCGGTTAGAACACCAAGTTCACGGAATATGTTAGGAACCCGCAGTCTATTACAGAGATCACTAGCTAGGTCTGCACCACGACGTTCATGGCCAAGATGTAAAGGCCAATTTTCTGGTAGAGTTTCACCTTTACCAATATCATGAACTAATATAGCGAATCTACTTACTACTTCAGCCCCAAGTCTTACTGACTCAGCCAGTGCCAATAATATATGAGTTCCAGTATCTATTTCAGGATGATAATCTGCTGATTGTGGCACACTGAATAAACGATCAATCTCTGGAAAGATTCTATTGAGTGCTCCGCAAGAACGTAAAGTTTCTATAAACTTCTGTGGCTGAGTTTCGCTTAATGCACGCACTGTTTCCGACCAAACTCGCTCAGGTACGAGACAGTCTATTTCACCGCTGGCTACCATCTCATTCATTAATAATAGTGTTTCTGGAGCGACCTGGAACCCCAGTGGGGCATAGCGAGCACTGAAACGCGCTAATCGTAATATTCGCACAGGATCTTCAACAAAGGCTGGTGATACATGCCGCAACCAACGATACTCTAGGTCTCTTCTGCCATTATAAGGATCTATTAGTCGACCTTCAAAGTCGCGGGCCATAGCGTTGATAGTGAGATCACGACGCCTTAAGTCATCTTCTAACGTCACTTTAGGTTCAGTGTAGATACTGAAACCATGATAGCCAGATGCAGTTTTGCGTTCTATTCTAGCTAAAGCATACTCCTCACGGGTTTTCGGGTGCAGAAATACTGGAAAATCTTTTCCCACTGGATGGAAGCCATTTGCAAGAAGGTCGGCTGCTGTTGCTCCTACTACTACCCAGTCTCGTTCCACAATTGGTAGGCCAAGCAGTTCATCTCGTACTGCGCCCCCGACTAAATAAATTTCCATATGCTTTGTACCAGTACTATTAGTAGTAAACTGAGGATGATATCTTTATTGGTAGTTAATAAATCAATTGATGCAGACCTTAGAATATGTATGAGAATATATTTCGATTATGTGGATTTTAGACAATAAGCTGTTTCTGACAATAATTTTATAGGACCATGCCGATTTTATATAAGGTCACTTACTATCATAGTAACAGGGCTTGCCTTATCTATTATATTAGATATCTGAAGTATATTATGCTTGCTAGCATTTTTTAAGAGTTAATAAGAGTTAAGACGAAGCTATGATATTTAAATAATCAATTTAAAATTGAAAAGATATGAGACCTGAGTTTGCTGTAGGAATCCCCCTTCTCGAGATCCGCGATCTATCAGTAGCCTTCGGTAAAACGACTGTGGTACAGCAAGTTTCATTTGTCCTGAATCGCGGTGAAACTTTAGCGTTAATGGGAGATAGTGGCTCTGGTAAATCTGTGTCTGCACTTTCGATATTGCAGCTGTTACCATATCCACATGCCCATCATCCTAGCGGTAGTATCCGACTTCTTGGAGAGGAGTTAGTAGGGGCAGGACCAGATCTATTGCGAGAAGTTCGTGGTAATAAGATCGCTATGGTTTTTCAGGAACCGATACACTCGCTTAATCCGCTACATTCTATTAAGAAACAAATAAGTGAAACATTAATCTTACGAGGGTTGCGTGGCAACAGGCTACAGTCGAGGATTTTGGAGTTACTGGATTTGGTCGGCCTGCAGCAGGAAACCCAGAGATTAAATGCCTTACCACACGAATTATCAGGTGGACAGCGGCAACGCGTGATGATCGCTATGGCACTAGCAAACAACCCTGATATCCTTATAGCTGACGAACCTACAACTGCGTTGGATGTAACTACTCAGGCGCAGATTATAGAATTGCTTAAAGCTTTGCAATCCAGGTTCGGTATGGCAATCCTATTCATAACACATGATCTCTGTATAGTTCGTAAAATAGCTGACCGCGTATGTGTAATGCGTTCTGGTAAAATAGTGGAAAGTGGTAAGACTACAGACATTTTTACTTGTCCCAGTCACTTCTACACACGACAGTTACTAGATACTGAACTTAGAGAAGAAGCGCAGTCGAAAACTAGTAGAGATGAGATTGCCGTTAATACTCCAGAAGTGTTAATGGTAGGAGACACTCTAAATGTTTTATTCCCTCTAAGAAATAACCTGTACAGATGGCATCATGTAGATTATATCCAGGCTCTGGATGGCATCAGCATCAGTGTCTTAGATGGGCAAACCTTAGGTATAGTAGGTGAGAGTGGTTCTGGTAAAACTACATTGGGATTAGCACTACTACGTCTCTTGTCTAGCGAAGGTGTGATCCGATTTAGGGGACAGCGTATTGACTGCCTTTCTAATAAGGCACTACGCCCGTTGCGGAAGGAAATGCAAATTGTATTTCAGGATCCGTTTGATTCTCTTAGCCCCAGATTATCAGTCGGGAAAATTATTGAAGAAGGCTTACTAGTACATGGACTTGCTCATAACTACGTTGTCCGTAGTTCCCGCGTCGCCCAGGTACTAGAGGAAGTTGGAATCGATCCTAATATGAAAGACCGCTATCCACACGAACTATCAGGTGGACAGCGCCAGCGAATAGCAATCGCCCGTGCTCTAGTTTTACAGCCTAAGTTGCTAATTCTGGATGAGCCGACTAGTGCTCTCGATATGTCGGTACGGGCACAAATTATCAGTCTACTACGCGAATTACAGCACCGTTATAGAATGGCCTATGTGTTTATTAGCCATGATTTACGTCTAATTCATACCATAGCTCATCAAATAATTGTGTTGAGGAATGGTCGGGTAGTAGAATCAGGTCCGGTGCAGCAGGTATTTGAAAACCCGCAACATCCGTATACGCGAGGATTGTTAGCTGCTGCGTTGAATTTGGAACCGATAGAAGCAATTTCGGTGGCACATTGGTATGAAAACAGTCGGCGGTAGAGTACTTTTATTTGCTGATGGTGCTTGCTCTGGTAACCCAGGACCTGGTGGTTGGGGTGTGCTATTGCGCTATCGTGGACACAAAAAAGAACTATCAGGTGGTGAAATTAATACAACTAACAACCGCATGGAAATGCTGGCGGTTATCTATGGACTAGAGGCTCTGAAACGTCCAACTCAAGTACAGGTCCTTACAGATAGCAAATACGTTATGAAGGGTGTAACTGAATGGCTAGCGGTTTGGAAACAACATGGCTGGAGAACTTCAGGTCATCGCTCAGTTAGAAATATTGATTTGTGGCAGCGACTCGAAACCGCCATGCATTGCCACTGTGTCGAATGGCAATGGGTACGTGGCCATAGTGGAGTTCCAGATAACGAACGAGCAGATCAGCTCGCAAGGGCAGCGATCTGTAAATTTCTCCAAGAGAGGTCCTAATAGTTATTTGATATGTATGAACGGCAGCTTGTCTTAGATACCGAAACTACTGGTTTAGACCCTGTGCAGGGACACCGGGTAATTGAAATTGGCTGCATTGAGCTAGTTAACCGCCGTCAGACTGACCGGCGGTTTCATGTTTATTTACAGCCTGACCGTGACATTGACTATGAAGCAACCCGTATACATGGCATTACCAGCGAATTTCTCAAAACTCAACCACGATTTAATGATATCGCTGACGAGTTTTTTACCTTTATTCAAGGTTCTAAGTTAATCATTCACAATGCACCTTTTGACTTAGGTTTTCTCAATTATGAGTTTCAGTTATGCGGTCGTAGTCAGATTGTACTTGAAAGATTATGTACAGTTGAGGATACGCTATTACTAGCGCGTCGGCGCCATCCTGGACAACGGAATAGTCTTGATGCCCTTTGTAAGCGTTACAACATCGACAGCTCCCAACGTACTTTACATGGTGCTTTACTTGATGCCGAAATTCTAGCAGATGTTTACCTGGCAATGACACGCCAGCAGAGTAAGATGTTCGAAAAAGAACAAGTAGTATCTACGCGCGGTCATAAGGCTAATATGACTAAGGTAGCACGCGATTACCCACCGCTCTTAGTCATTCGCGCTAGCGATGAGGAAGCAGTAGAACATGATCGTTATCTAGACATGCTAGATGATAGCAACGGCGGTAAATGTGTATGGAAACAGGTTATGGATGTTATAGCTAAGAATTAATGCGATAGTAGTCTAGATACCAGTCAACAAATCGGGCAACACCGTCTTCAATTGATGTACTAGTACTAGGTTGGTAATCTAAGTTCTGTATAAGGGTATCTACCTCAGCATAAGTATCTGGTACATCTCCAATTTGCATGGGTAACAGGTTTCTGATGGCCTTACGGCCTAAACAATCCTCTAAAACTTCTATATAGCGTATCAGTTCTATAGGCCGGTGATTACCGATATTGTATATACAGTATGGTGCTTTACTGCTAGCTGGATCTGGGTTATCACTGTCCCAACGCAGATTGGGCATTGCTATCCGATCTAGTACACGTACTAATACCTCAACAACATCATCTATATAGGTAAAATCACGTCTGTGACGACCATAATTGAAGATATCTATGGGATCACCAACAAGAATATTTCTCGTAAATTTAAATAGGGCCATATCTGGTCGTCCCCATGGTCCGTATACTGTAAAGAAGCGTAACCCTGTGGTCGGTAGGTCATATAAGTGGCTGTATGCATGCGCCATCAACTCATTGGCTTTCTTAGTAGCTGCGTATAGGCTTATTGGATGATTGACGTTGTCGTGGATAGAAAACGGAATCTTGGTGTTTGCTCCATATACTGAGCTACTGGAAGCATATACTAGATACTCAACTCCATAACGGCGGCAAGCTTCAAGGATGTTTATAAATCCTACTAAATTGGAGTCAACGTAGGCATGTGGATTTCGGAGTGAGTAACGAACACCGGCTTGTGCCGCTAAATTGACTACTCGCTGCGGATAATGCCTCGCAAAAGTTGCTTGTATAGCATTCTTGTTCTCTATACTGGCCTGTACTTGAGTAAATTTTGAGTGGGATTGGAGATGTGCCAAGCGCGCTAATTTTAATTTTACGTCATAGTATTCGTTCAGATTATCTAGTCCGATAATCTCATCACCACGTTCTAGAAGTTTCTGTGATAGAGCGGCACCAATGAACCCGGCGCTACCTGTGACCATAACCTTCACAATTAAGATCCTTTGCCTTTTCTAGTTAAATTAGAGTTAGAGTTATAAACGACCGTCGACTTCACTAGCTGGTAGAATATATTTTACGTCGAATAGCACTGCATTACGCTTGCCAAGCTGGCGAATACGACTGGCACCCAGCTCTTGAAATTGACGATGGGCAACAGCTAGGATGATGGCATCATAATCACCAAGTTTTGGCTCCTGAACAGGCTCAATTCCATACTCTCGTATCGCTTCCTGACAGTTAACCCACGGATCGTAAACGTCGACTTTTACAACTTTGTAATCATGAAATTCCCGTATGATCTCGATGATGCGAGTATTGCGCAAATCTGGACAGTTTTCCTTGAATGCTAGACCCATAACCAAAATTTTAGCATTAACCAGTTGAATGCCCTTCTGTGCCATCAACTTGACAACACGTAAGGCCACATAGGCACCCATGCCATCGTTAATACGTCTACCTGCTAGTATCATCTCCGGATGATATCCAATCGTCTGGGCTTTATAAGTTAGATAGTAGGGGTCGACACCAATACAGTGACCACCAACTAGTCCAGGCTGAAAATCCAGAAAATTCCATTTAGAACTAGCCGCTAATAGCACTTCCTGAGTATCGATACCGATTTTTGAAAAAAGCAATGCTAATTCATTAATCAGGGCGATATTGACATCCCGTTGGATATTCTCTATGACCTTTGCAGCTTCCGCCACTCGAATGCTAGATGTCTTGTGAGTGCCTGCGATAATAATAAGCCTATATAAGTCGTCTATGTATTGTGCAACTTCTGGGGTGGAACCTGCAGTAATTTTACAGATATTAGTCACACGATGCTCTTTGTCACCTGGGTTAATACGCTCCGGGCTATACCCTACGAAGAAATCTACGTTAAATCTCAATTTAGATTGTTGCATTAAAATAGGTATACAAATCTCTTCGGTGGCACCTGGATAGACCGTAGATTCGTAGATTACAACATCTCCTACTGTCAGTAGTCTACCAACAGTGGTACTAGCATTTATTAGCGGCCTGAAATCCGGTCGTTTATAGTCATCAACTGGGGTAGGAACCGTGACAATATACACATTACAGTGTATCAGATCATCTGGACAACTGGTATAATGTAACATACTAGCTTCATCTAGTTCATCTGATGTAATTTCTAATGTTCTATCAACACCGCTTAGAAGTTCCCGAATACGGTTCTCGTTGATATCTAGACCGAAAGTTGGACAAATTTTTCCGAATTCAACTGCTAATGGCAAACCTACGTAACCGAGACCAACAATACCAATAGAAACAGTGGAAATGTTGAACATTAGATAACCCGCACTAACATAAATACACTAATCTAATTATTAAAATAAACACTGCGAGTGATGGTCCATATGTAGTTGGTTGGTGACTAGCATGCGGTATCTAGTAATATTATTAAATGAAAGACGCATCTAAGCAATTGTGATTGAATATCCATCTAATTGTTTGAGAGATTTTGAAAAACAGAATAGAGATCGTAATATCTGTAGTGAATTTTCTGATTTTGTAACTGGAAACTAATTCTAGTGACTTCGATCATGATAAAAGCGATAAAATAGTGGATATAGGCTGCCTATGGTAGGCGTTGTTAGATAATTTTTACTTAAGTTTGCCAACATCACTCAATATTGCTGTGATATGCGTCTGTTCTACCCGTTGCATAAGTGGTTTGAATTCAGAGATAGTATGATTAAGTAGTGGGTTACGGATGTCGCTCCAGTGTAATGGTGGGATTTGCATAAATTCTTCAATTTTAATAGCTAAGTGCGGTAATACAGGCTTCAGATAAATGGTTAATACCCTAAAAAGGTTCAGACCAGTGCTGCAAACTGCCTTTAGTTCATTCTCAGCTGCAGCTTGTTTAACTAATAACCAAGGTTTTTTTTCTTCTATATAATAGTTCGCCCGGTCAGCAAGTACCATAATTTCACGCATCGCCCGGCCAAATTCTCGCTGTTCATATGCTTGAGCAATTGAATCTCCAGCATCGACGAAAACTGTATAGAGTTCCTGTTCTGCCAGGTTGTCAGATAAATGGCTGTCAAAGTAGCGTGTGATGAAGCCTGTAAGACGGCTAGCGATATTTACCAGCTTTCCAACTAGATCGCTATTAATACGTTGCATAAAATCCTTGAAATTCAGATCAATATCATCGATACCATCGTCTAACTTAGTAGCGAAGTAATATCTCAGATACTCAGGCTGTAAATGTTGCAGGTAGGTACGAGCCTTAATTAGGGTGCCCCTAGACTTAGACATTTTCTGGCCATCTACAGTTAAATGGCCGTGGCAATTTACTGCCGTTGGTTTGCGGAAGCCGGCACCAGTGAGTTCAGCTGGCCAAAATAGGATATGGAAGTAAGCAATATCTTTACCGATGAAGTGATATAATTCGGCTTTGCTATCAGGTTGCCAAAAGTCGTCAAAACAAATACCAGTACGGTTGCAGTAGTTCTGAAAACTGGCCATATAGCCAATAGGCGCATCTAGCCAAACGTAGAAATACTTTCCGGGTGCATTTGGTATTTCGAATCCCCAATAGGGATCATCACGAGAGATATCCCATTCTTTTAACCCAGAATTAAACCATTCTTTGAGCTTGTTAGCCATCTGCGGTTGCACTGGACCGCTTACGATCCAATCTTTCAACATAGTCTCAAAATTAGACAGCTTAAAGAAAAAGTGTAGAGATTCTCTAGTTACAGGCGTGGCACCAGAAAGCATCGAGTGAGGATTTTTCAGATCAGCGGGTGAATAGGTAGCACCACAAGCTTCACAGCTGTCCCCATATTGATCGAGTGCACTACAAAATGGACATTCTCCTTTAATGAATCGATCCGGAAGAAACATCTTCCTTTCCGGATCGTAGGCTTGCTTGATTGTCCGACGACTGATATGACCACGTTCACTCAAGTGCTGATAAATTAATTCAGAATAGTAGCGATTCTCTGGTGAATGAGTAGAATGGTAATTATCAAAATCAATCAGAAAATCGGTAAAATCAGCACGGTGTTCTTGCCAGATCTGTTCTACAAGCTGTTCAGGAGATATTTTATCCTGTTCTGCACGCAGCATAATTGGAGTGCCATGTGCATCATCAGCACAGATATAATAGCATTCGTGGCCGCGCATTTTTTGGAACCTGACCCAAATATCAGTCTGGATATACTCCAACAAATGGCCTATGTGAATCGGGCCATTTGCATAGGGTAGTGCACTAGTGACTAAGATGCGGCGTATATTATTTTGATTGATCATGTAAAGGATATTGCAGTAGTTAATATGAGCATGAATATGCTAGCAGCATTGCAAAGTAAATATTATATAACGGAATTGTGCCTATATTCCTTGCTTGGTACAGTGAACATTCCGTTGATTGTACCAGTAAGATCGCAAAGTTAAACACTCTATTTATTTGTTGCAGAGGAAATACCATAATCATGGTAACTCAAACAGATGTAGAAAATGCCATTCGGGGTTATGTGGACCCTTATTTAAAACTGGACTTAATTACTACTAAATCTGTACGTCGTATATATATTAATAACAGCCGGATTGAGATTGATATAGAATTAGGATTTCCATCGGCAGGTTATCGAAAGGTGCTAGTCGATACCATACGTGACAGGTTATGGGAATCATTAGGGGTAGGGGTTAACAACATCTTAGTTTCGGTTGATAGCAAGATTGTTTGTCATGGAGTACAGCGTGGTCTTAAACCTCTCCAGGGAGTTAAGAACATCATAGCGATAGCTTCTGGAAAGGGAGGCGTTGGTAAGTCAACTATAGCCGTCAATTTAGCACTTGGGTTGAGTTTAGAAGGCGCGCAAGTTGGGCTACTGGATGCCGATATCTATGGGCCCAGTCAGCCCAGAATGCTGGGCGTAAAAAAAAGGCCAACTTCATCAGATGGTAAGTTTTTTGACCCTATCATCAGCTATGGCATTCAATCAATGTCAATCGGTTATTTCATAGAAGAAGAAATGCCGATGATATGGCGCGGACCTATGGTAACTCAGGCATTAGGGCAATTGCTACATGACACCAGATGGCAGGATCTAGATTACCTAATCATTGACTTACCACCTGGCACGGGAGATACTCATCTGACTTTAGCACAGAAAGTGCCAGTTAGCGGAGCAATCATCGTTACCACCCCACAGGATATCGCCCTATTAGATGCAAGAAAAGGGTTGAAGATGTTCGAAAAAGTGGAAGTTCCTATACTTGGTATAGTAGAGAATATGAGCATCCACATTTGCTCGAAATGCGGTTACAAAGAGCATATCTTCGGAGTTGGAGGCGGTAAACGTATGGCAACAGAAAACAATTCTGTATTCTTAGGAGCGTTACCTTTAGATAAGAGCATTCGGGAAGAAACTGATAATGGTCAGCCAACAGTCATATCGAAACCAGATGGTCTTATTGCTAGGTTGTATCGAGATATAGCACTGCGTGCGGTTGCCAGGCTTGCTCTGCAGGCAAAGGATTACAGTCGCAAATTCCCCAAAATAACCATTCAGAATACATAGAGATTCTGTCATATTACCTGATGTGATGATTTTGCTCTCTAAAATTAAAGATATATGCAGATGATTTCTACCGGTGTGAGCATCTATATTGGAATGTGGGTCTTATTATTTGCTCTGTCGTCTCTTAAATACTATGGATCTGATATGGATCTGATTTTCAAGGCTTAAAACGCGCGTAAGTGCCGTGTGCCGTATACGGTTTATTGGCTGTATCTCTATCCCAATCAGGGATTGTGATCATGGTTATGAATTTCATGTGGTAGTTATGAATTTCATGTGGTGCCAGAGCATCTCCATATAGGAGGAGGTAGCTCTCACCGTAACTTCTATGTTACAGTTTCCCCCTCATTAGGCTAATAGTTTCTCCAGTACATTGTTATTTTACTGAACTTGATCTATTTAATGAGAGGATTTTATCGTAGTGGTATAGAGATTAAATCAGGATTATTAGCATTCTTTATTAGCATAACTACTACGATGTTTAATTATGGTGCGGATGCTGCTACAAGATGCCATTGTGTTCCTACAAGTGGCATGTATAAGAAAAAGATATGTACCACTGCACTGTTATAAGACCGGCTTATCTCTACCGCTACCAAACCGTATGTAGTCATTATTACTATAAAGGAGTTAGGTATAAGAGTTGCAGAAGAATGAATGGATAATGAATTTATGATGTATACAGATCCGCGTCCCAAGCTCATATATAATTTAAAATTAGGTGGGCAGTGGAGTGGTGCCTGCTCATATCAAAATAGAGGGAAAAAAATTGCGACTGTGTGACTTTGATATTGAGAGTTGTTTGGATACAGGTAAGATCCGGATCGAACCTCTTCCGTCGTCAGCAAGCATTAATGGAGTAAGTGTAGATTTACATCTGGGTAGTGGCTTTAGAGTTTTTAACGATCATGCCGTTCCATATATAGATCTCAGTAGCTCTCGTGAATCTGTTAATCAGGCTATTGATTGTATTATGAGTAATGAGATAATAATCGGGTCTGATGAGGCATTTTTCATCCATCCTGGGGAGTTATCTCTTGCCTCTACTGTCGAGAGAATAACCTTGCCTGATGATCTAGTTGGCTGGTTAGATGGTCGTTCCAGCCTAGCTCGATTAGGATTGATGGTTCATGTTACAGCACATCGTATTGATCCTGGTTGGAGCGGTTCGATTGTCCTAGAATTTTACAACAGTGGGAAGGTGCCACTTGCTCTACGCCCTGGCATGGCAATTTGTGCAATCAGTTTCGAAACTTTAACAGCCCCTGCTAGCCGACCATATTACAAACAAAAGGATGCTAAATATAAACACCAAAGTGGTCCAACTCCGAGCCGGATTTATAGTAGTGGTGAATAATTATTTATGCGATTTATTCAGTTTATGTATAGATTTTCAGGGCGCGTCTGAACGAATGTATACAGAATTGTTTTCCAATTGCAATGGCTTTTCTAATTGGTAGCCGTCAAATAATACAAGTTCTTTATCTAATTTCAGCCTTCCCTCTGCAAGCCATTGGATTGCTTTGGGATATAGGCGATGCTCTTGCTCTAACACCCGCGCTGCTAGTGTTAAGTGATCATCACCAAGTAATATCGGAACCCGTACTTGGATGATGACTGGTCCGCTATCTAATTCGGCGTTAACTGTATGAATGCTAGCACCATGTTCGACTTCCCTAGCAGCGAGAGCACGTTCGTGTGTGTGCAATCCCCTAAATTTTGGTAATAAGGAAGGATGGATATTTAGTAACCTGCCCTGGTAATGCTTGGTGAAAGCAACTGTTAATATCCTCATAAATCCTGCTAGAATCACCAGGTCTGGTTTATATCGATCTATTAATTTAATCAGTGATGATTCAAAGCAAGTTTGGTCAGCAAATCCTCTATGATCCAGCTCCAAAGCTGGAACGCCTGCTTGTTGGGCACGCTTTAGGCCTAGGACACCAGGGCGATTACTTATAACGGCATTGACCTCAACTGGAAGTGTACCATTAGCAGCTTGATCAAGAATCGCTTGTAGGTTGCTGCCACGCCCTGATATTAACACAACCAGTCTGATCTTTTGAACTATACTCATAATTGAAATTCTACGAACGGTTCTCCGACACCTTCTGCAATGTAGCCAATTCGCCAAGCAGTTTCGCCCATTGCTTGTAATGATGCTAATGCTGTATCTACCGCATTTTCTGGAACACAGATAATAAGTCCTATTCCACAGTTAAAGATACGCCGCATCTCAGAATCCGTGACTCTACCCTGTTTTTGTAACCACTGGAAGATAGCGGGCTGCTGCCAACAGGTTGTATTGATAACTGCTTTGGTGTTTGTTGGGAGCACGCGAGGTGGATTTTCTATTAGACCGCCGCCAGTGATGTGGATGATGGCACAGACTTCCATCTGTGCTAATAATGCTAATATAGGTTTAACATAGATACGGGTGGGTGCTAGTAGCGCAGTACCGATTGTAGTACCCGCTATTAGAGGTTGATCGAGTTGTGCGCCGCTGATCTCCAAAATCTTACGTATCAGAGAATATCCATTAGAATGTGGTCCTGAAGAAGCAAGACCAAGCAATACATCACCAATATGAACCATATTAGTATCAATGATACGAGTCTTTTCTACTATACCAACGCAGAAACCAGCTAGATCATAATCGCCTTTTTGATATATCCCAGGCATCTCAGCGGTTTCTCCGCCAATTAGAGCTATGCCGGCTTGTTCACATCCGTCAGCGATACCTTTTATAACTTCTGTAGCTATTTCGACGTCGAGTTTACCGGTGGAAAAATAGTCTAGAAAGAATAAAGGTTCAGCGCCTACTGCCAACACATCGTTAACACACATAGCCACCAAATCGATGCCAATTGTATTATGCATCTTTAACTCTATTGCTAGCTTTAGCTTGGTACCTACACCATCAGTACTAGATACTAGCACTGGCTGATTGTACCGATGCAACGGTAATTCAAATAGTGCACAGAATCCGCCTAATTCACTCACTACGCCAGTGCGCTTAGTGCGCTTAGTATACGGTTTAATTCGATCTACTAGCTGATTACCAGCATTAATATCGACTCCAGCGTCTAGGTAACTAAGGTGAATGGAGTTTAGCATCTGGTCATTCACAGACGGATACCTCTGTTGCAATTTGTGGTTACGACAGCTCATTTTAAGAAAGTTGTGTTATCTTACTAAATATCATTTTGAAGTTAGGTAATAACTGTGATATCTGAGTCTTATAATCCACAACTCATTGAAGCTGAAGCCCAAAGTTATTGGGAAAAACACCGGTCCTTTACGACATGTGAAGAGCCGGGCCGCGATAAATTTTACTGCCTTTGTATGTTTCCATATCCAAGTGGGCGTTTACATATGGGCCACGTGCGCAATTATACTATTGGAGACGTGATCGCTCGACACCAGCGAATGTTGGGAAAGAATGTCTTACAACCGATGGGATGGGATGCATTCGGACTGCCAGCTGAGAACGCTGCGATGGCTTGTGGCGTCGCGCCATCTAAGTGGACCTATGACAACATAGCTTATATGAAGAAGCAATTACAGTCACTAGGATTAGCTATAGATTGGGATCGTGAGCTGGCAACCTGTAAGCGTGAGTATTATCGTTGGAATCAATGGTTATTCCTACGGATGTTAGAAAGAGGGATCATCTATCTGAAAACTGGATTAGTCAATTGGGATCCAGTAGATCAGACTGTTTTAGCAAACGAGCAGGTAATCGACGGGCGGGGTTGGCGTACCGGCGCAATAGTGGAAAAGAAAGAGATTCCCATGTATTACATGGCAATAACAAGGTATGCAGAAGAACTGCTAGATGAGCTTGAGCAACTGTCAGGTTGGTCAGAACAGGTTAAGTTGATGCAGAAACATTGGATTGGCAAAAGCCACGGAGTTCGGATTGGGTTCCCTTACCAATTGCCATCAACTGTACCTGGAGTTGTAGAGATTGATCTATCTGGTATTCTATGGGTCTTCACCACACGCGCTGATACACTTTTAGGTGTGACATATATTGCAGTATCTGCTGAACATCCTCTGGCATTATATGCTGCTAATAGCAATTCAGAATTAGCAAATTTCATCAAAGAATGTCGACGAGGTGGTGTCACTGAAGTTGAATTAACAACTCAGGATAAGAAGGGTATGCCTACTGGTTTTACTGTATATCACCCTATCACCAATGAAAGTTTACCACTGTGGGTAGCTAATTACGTGTTAATGGGATACGGTGAAGGTGCAGTGATGGCAGTACCTGCACATGATGAGAGAGATTTTTCCTTCGCCCAGCAATTTGGATTGCCTATTAAGCCTGTGATCCATACATGTGCTAGTGATGAAACACCAGTTGTTTGGCAAGATATATATTCTGAACATGGCGTCTGCGTCAATTCTGGTAAATACGATGGTCTTGATTTTGACCGAGCGGTAGATGCTATTACTGCAGACCTAATTTCTAAAGGACTAGGTGAGAAGAAGGTCACTTGGCGGTTACGTGACTGGGGTATTTCACGCCAACGTTACTGGGGAACCCCAATCCCAATTATTCATTGCCAAAAATGCGGTGCAATTCCAGTACCAGATGAGCAATTACCAGTTGTGTTACCTCAACATCTCATACCAGACGGTTCTGGAAATCCGCTTGATAAGCATAATGAATTCCTGAATTGTGCCTGCCCAAAGTGCAGCAATCCTGCACGGAGGGAGACAGATACAATGGATACTTTCGTAGATTCTTCCTGGTATTTTTTGCGCTATAGTGCTCCAGATGCAGATAAGATCTTAGACAAGAGAGTCGACTATTGGATGCCGGTAGATCAATATATTGGTGGTATTGAACATGCCATTTTGCATCTGCTATATGCTCGTTTTTGTACTAAATTTATGCGTGATCTAGGGTTGATTAAGATCTCTGAACCATTCACTAATCTGCTTACTCAGGGTATGGTACTGAACCATATTTTTTTCCGTAAAGGAGAAAAGAGTGGTATTAACTACTATCGTACAGATGATATAAAGATAAGCCATGATGTACATGGAAAAATAGCAAGTGTCATAGACGTTTCAGACGACCTGCCTGTCGAGTATGGTGGTATCGGTACTATGTCCAAATCCCGTAAAAATGGGGTAGATCCACAGACCTTGATCAAAAAATTTGGTGCCGATACTGCTAGACTGTTCATCATGTTTGCTGCTCCACCAGAACAAGATCTAGAATGGTCTGATGCTGGGTTATCTGGAGCATACCGATTTTTGCGGCGTATCTGGATATATGCTGCAGAGCACCAGGATGCCATCCGAACTGCTAGCGTATTGAATACAAATATTTTGACTGAGCCTCTAAAAGCCGTACGGTATGAAATTCATAATGCATTGAGACAAGCATTGTTGGATTTCAATCGCTATAGATTCAATACGGTAATTGCTGGTGGCATGAAAATTTTGAACTCTTTGGGGAAAATGGAATACAGCAGTGATGCAAGTAATTCCTTGCGTCGTGAGGGGTTAAGTATGTTACTGCGCTTACTATCACCAATTATTCCACATATTACCCATAAGATATGGCGAGAATTAGGATATGGTAAGGATGTACTAGATGCTGCATGGCCAGAGCCAGATGAAGCAGCTCTGGAGAAGACGCTGGTAACTATGGTTGTGCAAGTAAACGGTAAGCTGCGCGGAAAGATTGAGGTGCCGGCTGGCACTGAGATTGAGGTCATCAAGAAGGCTGCGCAGGATGCGCCTAACGTGAACCAGTTTATCCAAGGCAGAAGCGTCCTGAAGACGATAGTTGTTCCCGGCAAATTGATCAACCTAGTTTGTTAAGTGTACATACATGATTTGGATGGTTATTCGAAATGGGCTAATAGGATTAGTAATACCTTTAATAGTCTGTTGTGGTTTCCAGTTGCGTAGTCAAGTACATTTTTCACCAGAATTTAAGGTGATCTATGTGCAGCAGCAAGTCCGGAATGGTTCTGGTAATTTTTATAGAAGTGTATTGTGCCGGAAACTGGAATCGCTAATAGCAAGCAGCGGAGATATAGCAGTAACTGATAACCCGTCTCAGGCGATAGCAATAATTAATATTATGAGCGAAGACAGTGGCAGACGTACGATAGCTGTCAACAATTCAGATGTCAAGCGTGAGTATGCCCTAGTTTATAGTGCAGTTTACGAGGTCCAGCTCACAAGTGGTAAGATTCTTATTGCAGCAGAGAGCATCAGTGCTAACCGGGCCCTGTTATTTGACGAAAATCAGGTACTCGGCTTCGAAAATGCGCAGGAATCTATGATAGAGAGTATGGCCGAAGATTTAGCATGGCAGATAATACGTCGTTTGCAGGATATCAAACCTTGAGATTATACCCTGACCAGCTTAATAGTCATCTTAAGATGACCTTAGCACCTTTGTATTTTGTGTTCGGTGAAGAACAATTATTGGTTTTAGAATCTATAAACGCCATCCGCGCTGCTGCCAAAAATCAAGGATATGAGGAACGGGAACGTCTGGATGTGGAAGCTAGCTTCGATTGGAGCATACTACATCGAAGGACTATCAGTCGATCGCTTTTTTCAAGAAAATGCTTGCTAGAGTTGCGTGTTGGTAACTTTAAACTGGGTAATGCTGGCGCTAATGCTTTGATTAACTATGCTGCTCGACTCCCAGAGGATATCCTAATGCTTATCACCGCTGGTAGACTAGAGTGGAGTATTCAGAGAAGTCACTGGTTTAAAGCTTTGGATAAGGCTGGTGTTGTCATCTCTGCTAACCCAATTGACCCACGACTGTTACCAAGCTGGATCGAGCATCGGCTTATTGAGCATGGTTTAAATCCTACGATAGAGGCAGTAGAACTTTTAGTTGGGCGTGTCGAAGGTAACTTGCTTGCTGCCATCCAGGAAATTGAAAGGCTTGTTCTTTTAGTCGACAGCAATAATTTAACCAGTGAATCTATTTTATCAGCTGTATGCGATAGTTCCCGTTACAGTATTTATGATTGGGTTGATGCTGCGCTACTTGGGCAACCAAAACGAGTAACGCGGATTCTAACTTGGTTACAAAACTCTAGCGTCGAGCCAGTTCTGGCTAATTGGGTTTTATATCATACAGCACGGCTGTTAGTGAGGCTCGCATTCTCTGCAGATTATGACGAAAAGTTCGAAACTAAACTTACTGACCAAAATTTTTTGGAAAAGCGGAAGTCACTAATTAGAATAGCGCTGCACCGGTTGAGTCTATCAGAATGTCGATATTTATTAAGTGCTTGTGCCCAAATTGATAGGACTATAAAGGGTATAGATGCTGGTTCACCGTGGGATATGTTGCTGGAGAACAGTTTGCGATTAGCAGGCTTAAAGTTACTATTTAACCAAGTTTAAAAATTTTCAAAGTTACTGATTAGATGCATGCTTCAGTTGGTTAACAGGTAAATTTAATTGATGAATAAATATTCTGATATTTCTAACGGTATATCTAACTATATGGTAGAAGTTGGAAAGCGCGCACGTGCCGCTTCCCGTATTATTAGCTGTGCCGAGACGCGAGATAAAGATGCTGCTCTACTAGCTATCGCCACAGCTCTTGAAGCCGATGAGATGTCATTGATCGCAGCAAATAAACTAGATATGGAAGCTGGTAAAGCTTTAGGGTTGAAGCCAGCATTACTAGACAGGTTGGAATTAACCTCCAAAGACATTCGTGAAATGGTGCAAAGCCTGCTAGAAGTTGCAGCCTGCCACGATCCAGTTGGTGAAATTACCGAACTCAGGTACCGACCCTCTGGTATTCAGGTTGGGCGAATGCGGGTCCCTATAGGTGTCATAGGCGTTATTTATGAATCTCGCCCAAATGTCACCGCTGGCGCTGCGGCACTATGCTTAAAAGCTGGGAATGCTGCTATATTGCGCGGTGGTTCTGAAGCGTTTAACTCCAATCATGCGATCGCTGCCTGTATTCAACAGGGGCTTGCTATTTCCAAATTACCAGGAGATGCTGTACAAATGTTAGGGACTGCTGATCGCTCTGCAGTCGGAGATCTGATCCGTATGTCTGAATATATAGATGTGATCATTCCGCGCGGCGGTAGGAGTTTAATCGAGCGGATTAGTAGAGATGCAACTGTTCCAGTGATCAAGCATATGGATGGCATCTGTCACGTCTACATCGATGATCGTGCTGACTTCAATAAAGCTATTGCTGTAGCTTATAATGCTAAGACCCAACGATATGGTACCTGTAATACAATGGAAACTCTTCTGATAGCGGAAGGTATCTCTGAGCAAATATTACCAGTATTGGTTCAAATGTACCGGGATGCCGGTGTTGAGGTCCGTGGTTGTAATCAAACCTGCAAATTTTTATCCGGTATCAAAATGGCTATTGAGGATGATTGGTATACCGAATATTTAGCTCCAATTTTAGCAGTCCGGGTTGTAAAGGATATAGAAGAAGCAATAAGTCATATATCTAAATACGGTTCTTCTCACACAGATGCTATCATCACCCAAGATTATGGCAGAGCTCGGCGTTTCCTGCGTGAAGTAGATTCTAGTTCAGTTATGGTAAATGCCTCCACCCGTTTTGCCGACGGCGGCGAGTTTGGATTTGGTGCTGAAATTGGCATCAGTACTGGTAAGCTGCATGTGAGGGGTCCAGTTGGATTAGAAGGTTTAACTACACTAAAATTTATAGTTATAGGTGATGGACATATCCGTATTTAGAAATGTGATAACAGTTCTCTAAGGTTATTTGGGATGTAAATAGATGCTCCTGGGGCCGATTGGTGTTCTAGGCGGCACCTTTGATCCTATACACTATGGTCATCTACAGCCGGCTCTGGAATTGCTAGAAGCTTTATCTCTAGCTGAAATCCGCTTTATCCCTTGTGGGATCCCAGCACACCGTGCTTCCCCACTTGTAACTGCGGAACAACGCCTAGAATTAGTACACCTAGCTACAGCGAGTCAGCCTGGATTCGTAGTCGATGATCGGGAACTGCGCCGGGCTGGACCATCTTACATGGTGGATACGCTAACTTCACTGCGTATGGATTTTAATGGGACACCTTTATGTTTAATAATAGGTACAGATGTATTTCAAGAATTACATACTTGGTATCGCTGGCGGGATTTGATTGAACTTACACACATTGTTGTTATGCAGCGACCTGGCGTATTTAAACCAATTCCGCCTCTATTGGAAAAGTTTGTCGCTCCACGACTTACTCGTGACGCATTGGAATTACACCAACGTATTTCTGGTAGCATCTTATTTTATCCTGTCACCCAATTGGATATTTCTGCTACTCAGATTCGTGCCATGCTGGCGTGTGGTCAATCACCACACCACCTTTTACCAGAAGATACTCTAGCCTGTATCAGAGACCGTGCTCTATACCAGTCTACCTACACCTACTACCATTCAAAACCCTGCTAACCTATAAGGATAAACTGTACGATATGCAACGAGAAGCCCTACAGAAAGTTATCATTAGCGGCCTAGAAGAATTGAAAGCATATAATATCAAAGTACTAGATTTGCATAGCCTTTCCACATTCACTGATTTAATGGTCATCGCTAGTGGCCAATCCACTCGGCACGTAAAGGCTCTAGCTTCTAAAGTAATAGAGAAATCCAACCTGGTAGGAGTGCGGCCTCTGGGAGTTGAGGGACAAAGGGAAGCTGAATGGATACTATTAGATTTGAACGACATCGTCGTACATGTCATGCTACCACAGGTGCGAGATTTTTATAACTTGGAAAAACTCTGGAAGATATATAGCAACGGAGTTAGTCAGCAAACAGCTAATTACTTATAATTGATACCTATAACTGATAAAGATTCATATGCTTACTATTGGTGTTCGTATACCATATTGGATCAAAGCTGGCTATGCTGAATACGCTGGTCGGTTACCTCGTGAAGTTTGCTTTGAATCTCGTTGAAATTCCTGCTGGTAAAAGAAGTGTGAAAATAGATCTGATGCATAATCATCCGTGATGAAGGAAGCCGTTTACTGGCTGCAGTGCCATCTGGGTATCCTGATCGGTGGTCCTGGAGGTCTAGATACTATATGCTGCGACAAAGCAGATTTATTGTGGACACTGTCGCCGCTTATTTTTCCACACTTGTTGGTGCAAGTGTTAGTCGCTGAACAAATTTATCGTGCCTGGAGCCTATTGAATAACCATCCCTATCATCGTGCCTAATACCATTATAACTATGATTTTTATTCTTCTTCTACCGGGAAAATTCCTTCTATAACAAATATATGGATATCATAGAGTGCAGCTGCACTGTCAAACTTAGGAAAACTATTGAAAACTTGATGAGTTACGATATTCATCGCCAGGCTAGGCTGGTTGTAAACCACTTATTTGGTGTCTAGTCCGCCTCTGCCTCCTGTGTCCATTATAGGTTATAGGACAGCTGTTATTTGAGATTCTTTGGTAATGACCTTAACAGGCATCACAATTGTATGGCAACACATACGGAAGGTAGCATAAGAGATGAGATTCTGATAAGCGTCACACCTCAAGAGACTAGGGTAGCTGTAGTTGAGGATGGTATCCTACAGGAAATTCTTATTGAGCGTTCATGTAAACGCGGCTTAGTCGGTAATATTTACAAAGGTCGAGTCTGTCGGGTACTGCCTGGTATGGAAGCGGCATTTATAGATATTGGTCTAGAGCGGGCTGCCTTTTTACACTTATCTGATCTTTATCCAGCAACTTCACTTGATAATAATTTGTTAAACACTAATTTTAAGCGTCAGCAGGAACCAACAATAAAGGGATTAGTAAGAGAGGGTCAAGAACTAATAGTGCAAGTTATAAAAGATCCCATTGGGGCTAAGGGTGCTCGATTGACAACTCATATTACACTGCCATCCTGTTCTCTAGTCTTTTTAGCTGATTCTGAAATAGCAGGAGTATCTTCTAAAATAGATAGTGAATATGAGAGACAGCGTCTGAAAGAAACTATCGACAGTCTGCGTGCTGAATTCGGCGGTGGTTATATTGTACGTACCGCTGCTGAGGGCGCTACACTCTCCGATTTGCGGACCGATATGGAGTTTCTACAAAGGTTATGGCACTTCATTCAGGAACGCATACTGCAAACTAATGGCATTGTAGCAATATATGAAGACTTGCCTTTGGTTCTACGAGTTTTGAGAGATTTTGTTGGCCACAGAGTGGAAAGGGTTCGTGTAGATTCGAGAAGAACCTACCAACGTATGCTTGAGTTTTCTAATAAATTTGTGCCTGAAATTTCTTCACGCCTTGAATATTATCAAAACGGGCAGCCTATTTTCGAAATATACAGTATTGAAGATGAAGTCCAACAAGCATTGAGAAAGAAAGTGCCTCTCAAATCTGGCGGATACCTTATAATTGATCAGACTGAAGCCATGGCAACCATTGATGTAAACACAGGTGCTTATGTTGGGCATCGTAATCTAACTCTAGAAGAAACTATCTTTAAGACAAATCTAGAAGCAGCGGCTGCTATAGCACGTCAACTACGCTTGCGTAATATGGGTGGTATTGTCGTTCTCGACTTTATTGACATGAACAGTGCAGAACACCAGCAGGCTGTATTAAAAACACTTGAGAGACATTTAGAAAAAGATCGTGCCAAAAACTATATCTCACAGGTGTCGCCTTTAGGGTTAGTCGAAATGACCCGTAAGCGCACACGCGAAAATCTTGAACAGATTCTATGCGAACCTTGCCCACTATGCGATAGCCGTGGTTTAATCAAGACAGCAGAAACAGTCTGCTATGAAATCTTTCGCGAACTGCTACGCGAGGCGCGCCGGTATGCGCCCCATCAATTTGTGGTGCTAGCTGCACCAGATATAGTAGACCGGATGCTGGGAAAAGAATCAGGCAGCGTATCTCAACTAGAGGAGTTTATCGGTCTTCCAATTAAGTTCCAGGCCGATGCATTATACACTAGAGAACAATACGATGTGGTATTAGTGTAATTCACATATCCTATATAGTTAGGAATAATAGCAAATATATATAAATATTTTCAGTTAAATTTAATATAGACACTCAAAGCATCTATGGTTTACTCCTGTGTAATCCATATACCTGTCTCTTGGGTTGTATTTCTTTTGGTCATTCAGTGTTCCAGCTTTTTATTGGGAAACTGCACTGCAGCAGTGATCCTTCTCCACTATCTATCTAGTAGTAATCCTAGAGATTAGAAACAAATATCAGATTTGAATATGATTCCACGTCTAATTTGCGGTAATTTGATATTAAGAATTCTGTTTGCTGTTGTACTTATTTTAACCTCTAATCTGACACAAGCCACACAATCTATTCTGTTGCCAAGTATAGGCGATCCGACCACATCATATGTAGGCTTTGAAGAAGAAAGGAGTTTAGGTCTAGAGATCATGCGGAAATTACGAGCGCGCGAATTAATAATCGAGGATGCGCAGCTGAATGCCTATCTTGACTCCATAGGACAGAATATTTCAAATCACTCTGAAAATCATGGTATACCAATCACTTTTTTCTTGCTCAGGAACGGGAGCATAAACTCCTTTGCACTACCGTATAATTTTATCGGTATAAACAGCGGATTGATTTTAGCAACAGAATGTGAAGATGAACTGGCAGGTGTAATTGCACACGAAATCGCACATATTTCTCAGCGTCATGTTATTAGTGCCATTTCTGATATGCGACGGATGGCTCTACCGATGGCTGTTGCGATGATTTTCTCAGCTACAATAGCAGCGACCAGTAAACAGGGTAGCCAGGCAGCAATGGTCGGCACGCTAGCTGTAGGAGCACAGCATCAGATCAGCTTTACACGCGCCAATGAACAGGAAGCAGATCGAGTCGGTAGGCACCTGCTGGCCAATTCTGGCTTTAATCCACTTGGTATTAGTAATTTTTTTATAAAGCTAGAGCGTCAATCCAATGGATTGGAGAATAATGTACCTGAGATGTTGCTAACTCATCCACGTCCTGAGAATCGCATTTCAGATATACAAGATCCACTTGAAGTAATTCCACTAAGGGGTATAGCAGTCAGAGATAGTAAAGCCTATTATTTTGCTAAGGCGCGGGTTGTGGTACTAACAACAGGAGATATCCAAACGCTGCTTCGGGAGTGTGAAACCTTGTTGGAGAAAGGCAACTTAAGGAACGAGGCTGCCACACGCTACTCTTATGCCATGGCTCTGCGGCAGGCAGGTCATTATAAGGAAGCTCAACAACAGATTTCTCTTCTGCAGAAAGACGATCCAAACAGATTAGCATTCCGTATAGAAGCAGCTGAAATCGCATTAGCTAAAGGTGAAATCGAACAGGCATTGCGGTTATTCGAGAAAACACAGCTAATATATCCAGATAACTTCGCTCTAGCAGTGCACTATGGGCAAGCGTTGGCCATGCAGGGTGATCCGAAACGCGCTTTGTACATATTAAAACCATACCTAAATCGTCACCCTCACTCCTCCATACTATATGAGACATACGCCAGGGCCGCTCAGCGGGCTGGGGATATGCTAACAACCCATACCGCAATGGCTGAATATCATTATATAAACGGTGAATTATTACTAGCTATAGAACATTTGGAACTTGGGATGCAGACTGTGGGTGTCTTAGCAAACGATAAGTTCAGTTTATCAACGCGACTCAAACAGTTTAAAGCAGAAGCTGCTGCACAAAAAATTTATAGATGAGTGAGCTATTTTATAAAAATTTCCTATGTATGAGCGAACTGTGCACTCTTTCCTAGATAATGGATGCTTGCTAGATCAGCTGAAGAGTTATCTAGCCTTCGTTGAACAAGCAGTGGAACTGTCTGGACGGTTACAATGTGAAACAGGAAATGGAGTATCCTGGAATACAGAATTACAGTTCTGTCAGATTTTTGCTAAATTCAAAAGCATCCTTACTAGTGAAGTTAAGGATCCAGAGATGGATCTAGCACTACCCCAATTTTGGGGACAGACAATCGATTTATGGTAAAGAACTGCAAAGGCTATGAATATCATTTCTCCAAATGAAGTTCCAAATTGCGCCTGAAATAATTATCTACAGGTGCAAAATCAATATCTCGATATGTTACGGTATATAGCCGTAAGTGCGTTGGATTTGATGGAAAAAAGTTAATGGAAAAAAGTTAGTTGAAATGTACAGGAGTGGTGAGATAATCGATAGTATGAGAGGAATTTATAATTTATGGGTTGATTGTAATGAGGAGATATACAAAGATATGATGTCATAGTACTACTTATAGCGAGCTGAGCGGGCATTTGCTTAATACTGCTATTCTGTTTGCTATAAGTACAAATGGAGATGAAAGTATATGATACGCCTGACACCAGCACAGATTAGCGAGGAAATTCATGATTATGAAGACCACCTTGTAGCTGGCATGAAAAATATTACGATATGTTAACTTCGAACTGCTTGTAAGTAGTTTTGGTAATTTACCAGGGGTCTTTTTGAACTTCGCATTTTTATCACTAAGCCCATTCCGGATGGTTAGCCAAAAATATGTAAATCTGATCGATATCCTCGATGATGCTTCGGTGCTGAGAAATTTCCTTAGGATGGGAAAAGTGGATTTTTGACAGCCCCGATCAGGCGGGGGAGGGATTTCTCCAATTCGCAAGGGACTTCTTCCAAAAAAACAAATTGATAAAGGGTGAAGTGATACTTGGAGACCGTTGTGTTGTAGATTTAAGTAATATCGTTATGCCGGTACTTAATGTGTATTAATGTGTATGCGATCCAAGACCATTTAGTACCTTCATCTGCATCTCAGGCTTTGGGCAGACTATGCAGAAGCAGAAGTCGAGACTACTCAGAATTTTCCTTTGAGGGTTGTCATATCGGAATACATGTTAGCTCTCGTGCCCAACGTGAAGTCCCGTATAGAATTGCATCTTGGTTAGTCGCACGCTAACATTAACTAGAATAGCGCTGGAACAAACGTCCGGTAATTAGTACAAACTAATGTACCTTTGAGAGCATCATCTAGCTTTTTGCCTTTTCTTCTTCCTTTCCTCTGTTGACTTTCCTTTCTGCTCTGCGGTGGTGATAGTATTCAGGGTACTGGCAGTAGCGTTTTGTTGGATAAAAGATGCTGGAGTGTAATTTTGCAGTAGGCGCTCGTTAACGCTCTGCCATAGTGAAAGATTGTGTTCTACAAGTTCTGTTATCATAGATAATGGGTTATTTCCGATAATATTCCTCATCTGTTCTTTGAATAAATGCTGTTGATCTACAAACGCTTGTAAACTCTTTTCCAGATAACTACCCATCATACCCTGCAGTGTATCACCGTAAAATCTAATTATATGGGCTAGGACCTCTGTTGTGAAAATTGGATTACCTTGTTCTTCCTGTTCGCTGATTATCTGTAACAAAATATTACGAGTAATATCCGTGTTAGTTCTAGAGTCGATAACGTTAAATTCAGTGCGCTCTAGTACCAACTTCTTGACGCTCCTAAGCGTGATATAACTGCTAACAGTTGTGTCATAAAGCCGGCGGTTAGGGTACTTCTTAATGATGCGGGGTTCGCTCATATCAGACCAGCCAAAAAAAGCAGCGGCGCCTCTAATTTTTGTGGCGCCGCGCGGGTTCATAATGTCAGTGGTAATATAGACCACCGTTAATGGTGATATCCTCTCCTGTGATGTAGCCCGCTTCATCATCAGTGAGGAATACGACAGCGCGTGCAATTTCTGAAGGTTCACCTAATCTAGCGGCAGGAATACCAGCGATCACTTTTTCTAACACATCTGCACGTATAGCACGGACCATCTCAGTGCCAATATAACCTGGAGAGATTGAATTAATGGTTACACCCTTTTTAACACACTCCTGAGCTAATGCCTTATTGAACCCATAGATCCCCGATTTGGTAGCAGAATAGTTTGATTGTCCTGCCTGACCTCTCAGGCCGTTTACAGAAGCGATATTGACTATACGGCCCCAATTCCTAGTTATCATGCCTTCATATACCTGCCTAGTCATATTGAAGACACTGTATAGATTAGTCTTAATGACCTGATCCCACTGTTCAGGTGTCATCTTATGAAACATTGAATCTCTAGTAATGCCGGCGTTATTGATCAGAATTTCTATGAGGCCTATTTCCTCTCCGATCTTCTTGCACACCTCAGCACAAGATGTAAAGCTGGTCACATCCGCTAGATAAACTGGGATATCGAAACCTTCAGCCTTACGGTCCGCTGTCCATTTATCCACAGCTTCCGGTTTTAGGCCATTATAATCCACTGCAACCGCAATTCGGCCAGCAGCAGCTAGCCCTTTAACCATAGCTGTGCCTAAACCACCGATCCCACCAGTAACGACTGCGACTCGAGACATTGGAAACTTCCTCCTATTCTATTACTCAATTAACGTTTTTCGACAGGCAATCCTGAGTGCAACCTCATCTATTGCCTTTTGGTCGTCCACTGCCCACATTTAAGCCGTGCATGACCGCAATTTAACTTACTGATATCTTCCCCAGGGCACAATACAATTGCCAATCTTGTATGTAGTAGAGCACCAACGCCAGTACAGAGCTGGCCTCTGATCTTACTGATCAGAGAATTATAAGCAGTTTCAGGAACAAGATGCCCACGATAGGACAACTATCATCGATCTACTCTTCTTTTTCTGTTATATATTAAAGACTGTAAGAATTTACCAACTATAACCTCAACTGAAATCATCGATTGCAGCAGCCTCTCTTGATAAGAGGCCTCTTTTTTATACAATTGAAAGTAGGCAATCTGGCTTGGCCAGTGACCAGTCTCCCAGTAGATCCAGGCTGAGATCCTACCCTCACTATCTAGAGGTAAATCTATCAAATTTAAACAAGATAGTGAGCTAAGTCTCAAAACAGCGGTTCGGAATTGCAACAATATTAACTTATCTTGTCAATACAAACACCCTGCACCCAGGATTCTTGGGGCAGACGACACGCACATAGTGAATCTTGTTAGTATCTTTGTCAACCAATTTGGATCTTACTGCTACAGACCTGTGAGACAGCTGTACCTAGAGAACCTAGAACTGCAAAATAGTAAACTGCTAATAACACTAACACGACACAAATCTAGGAAATTTTCCTCCTAACCTTGTCAATTCTGTATCCAAAAAGCAGAGATGTATAGTTTGTCTATAACTGTGAAGATTGCCAATATGGGAACCGATTTTTATAAACCGTAAGGAGCTAAAATGTTATTAGCTTTGTGAATTTTATGGAAAATAACTGTGAGATGGTACACGTATTTTAGATTTTTTCTACGCTCGTTGAACAGGTTAAATTAGCTAGATCAGACCAATCAGTATTAACTGAATAGTTATGTAGTTATATTTGGTTGTTAATTTTCTGAATCAGAATTATTATGCGCTGTATTCCAAGCTTGGTGACTCCACTGCCACACGTAGGCTGCCCCGCTCCATACTGTGGTTAATGCGGTTATATAGACTTGTGTTTTCAATAACCAGGGTGGCAGGGAAATTAACCCGTGACTGACAATGGCTATACATACTAGAAGCAGCTGGACCAACGTATTTATCTTACTAATAAATAAAGGGCTTGCTTGAACGCGCTCGATTATTAGATGGTAACCGATTGCACCAGTTACGATTATTAAATCGCGTAAGATAGCTAGTGCAACTAGCCAAATAGGTAGATCTCTCAACCAACCTAGTACTAAAATCGCTCCGACGAGTAGCAGCTTATCTGCGATTGGATCAAGGATACCACCTAACTCGCTGGTCCAGCCGTAATGTTTTGCTAGGAAACCATCTAAGGCATCAGAGACCCCAGCTATTACGAACAGCAGAAATGCTATGCTGTAGTGCTCTTTTAATAGCACTAATAAGAAAGGCGGTACTAGTATGATCCGCAGGCTAGTGACGAGATTAGGTATGTTCCGAGTTTTCAATGGCTACGGTTTCATGGTGTGAGTGCCGTTTTCTTTTGGTGAAAATGGCACGTGACCCAAGAACTTTGGCATAAGCATACCTAATTTAGGATATCCGATCTACTCTTATACTTTAACTTGTTAAAAATGACTTTCCGGGGCCAAACTAAAGCAGAAGGAACACTAGTGTTCCCTAGATCTGCCAGGAATGGAAGATTTAGGATTAGATACATTTCCCCTAGATCCATTTTTGATGGTATTCAAGGAATAATTGATTGATTGTTTAGAGGGGCTGGAACAGTTTAGGCGAGCACTCCGCATGCTGGTACGTATCCTAGCTGTAAGATTTGGACTAATGGTTGTCCTAGCTATCAATACCTGTAATTCTATAAATCTGAAATATCAGTACCGGTGCAAAAATGGCTGTATTGGTTTTCATAACAGTGGGTAGTGTACACTCTCTCCAAATTATACTAGTCTCATTGATAGAAATTTCTTGACCTCTTGATCAAGATGCTATAGAGCCCTCGATGAAATCTTACCGGAAATAATCCCAATATAATTGATGATATTGCTAAAAATACAATAGGAAAATCCCCAAAATATACATAAGGTGTCTGTCCAATGCGCAGCTGTATATTACCACGAACAACAGCTGCTTGAAATTGGGGGCTAGTCTCTATGATGCTACCATGATCGTCAATAATAGCGGAGATACCAGTATTAGTAGCACGAGCCATATAACGGCCAGTTTCTAATGAGCGCATCCTAGCGATTTGTAAATGCTGGTGTGCAGCTGTGGAATATTTAAACCAGGCATCGTTACTAACATTTATTAGCCAGGTAGCTTTAGGTAATGCCAACCGTATTTCATTGCCAAATACTGCCTCAAAACAGATTGAAATTCCTACTGGTTGGCCAGCTACTTGCAATAGCGGTTGTGAGTATTCTCCAGGTAGAAAATCTGCCATCGGTATTTTAACCCATTCACGGAAGAACTGAAAAAACCACTGCAACGGTAAGTATTCCCCAAATGGTAACAGTCGTCGTTTGCTGTAGAAATTAACTGATTCACCAATTCTGATAACACTGTTATGAAAAACATTGTCTTCCGGTATTCCAGTTGGGATACCAGCAATATAGTCGATTTTGTCTTGTCTAGCTTTCTTTCCCAAAGTATCAATGAAAGGGAGGACATACTGATAAAAAGTGGGGATGGCTGTTTCTGGCCAAATGATCACCTCAGTATGGCCATGTTCTGGTAGACTCAGTTGAATATAACGTTCTAATGTATCTTTCAGTTTACTTATTTGCCATTTTTCTTCCTGGGGGATGCTACCTTGCACGATCGAGATGCGTAATATGGAACCTGTCGGTTCAGTCCAGTGAATGTTCTCAAGTTCCCATATGCCGATCCAAATCACTGCTAAAAATCCTATCCAGCCTATTCTGTATTGCCAACAGTTGCTATTCAGAGACATCCACAATATGCCAGTACTGAACATCACTGCCCAGCCAACACCTAATACACCGAGATATGGTGCTAGTCGTCCAAGAGGTGAATCAATTTGGCTATATCCCAGTGATAGCCACGGAAAGCCAGTGAAAAGCCAGCCTCTAACCCATTCTAAAAATGTGAAGAGCGCTGGAATGAAAAGTAGATAACGCCTTATGCCTGCTTGTGGACCCCATCTAATAGTTAGCCAGCCAGCAAGTGCTGGGTATAGCGATAATAGAATTACTAGTGCTAAGGTCGATAGGACTGCAAACATGGCAGAAGAGCCACCATAATCGTGCAGGCTAATGTAGATCCAGTAAATGCCGAATCCAAACATTCCGAGTCCGAATAGCAATCCGCGCCGTGTGGCTTGGCTTGGGGTGGAGTTATCCCAACTCCACAAAAGAATAATCGGTAAAATAATCGCCAATGGCCAACAATTGAACGGTGCGAATGCCAGTGGTGTGGCTGCACCAGCACTCAAAACTAAATAGTCAGTAAGTGGGGAATGGTGGCAGTGGTGCGCAGCTACCTCTTGCATAATCTAGTTAAACTCGATAGCCATTGCTGAATTCTAAAAAGAAGTGATGGACATACCACACAATCACAATAATAACACTCCATACAATGTAGACAGAATAAGATTCTTTTTGATTCTTAACTTAGTAGAGCTATCCTCCACCTCCAGCAGATGAATGCGTAGATGATTAGCATCAGCATGTAATACTCAGAAATGAAAACAGCAAATATCAGCACCAAACTTAGGTAATCATCCCAGTTAAATCATGACTAGTTCACCGGATAGTATCGGCGGGTTCATCGATAAATTCAGCCTGAAAATACTGGTTAATATCCCCAGCCGGAGTTAGTTCTTTAAAGTAGGCATTACCCTGTCGGCCGATAAAGGCGTGCTCAAAACACTCAGGTATCATGCTCGTCGTCGATCTCCCCAACGATTTCCTCTAGAACATCTTCAATTGTAATGAGACCAGCCACGCCACCGTATTCATCGACCACAATAGCCATATGCAGGCGCTTGCTACGAAATTCATTAAGCAGAATATTTAGCCTTTTACTTTCTGGAATAAATTTAACAGGGCGCAGCAGAGCCCGTAAATCAAAGTCCTCACGATGATCAAAGGCGTGAATCAGGAGATCCTTAACTATTAGGATACCTATGACATTATCTTTGTTTTCACCGATAACTGGAAATCGAGAATGCCCAGATTCAACAATAGCCGCAACGAGTTGTTCTAGGCTCCAATTCTGTTCCAGGATAACCATTTTGCTTCTGGGAACCATTACTTCACGCACTTGTGTTTCCGATACAAGCATAACACCTTCCATCATTTTCAGGGCTTGAGGGTCTAGTAGCTTCCTCTGTTGGGCATCGCGTAGTAACTCTACTAATTCATCTCTATCCTTAGGTTCACCTAGTATGGCTTGACTAAGACGTTCGAGCCATGACGGTTTATAGCTGGATTCAGCTCGCTCTTCGCTCATGAGTCTTGTAGATCTCCATAAGGATCAGGATAGCCAAGCCAGGCTAAAATACGGATCTCTAGGGATTCCATTATATTAGCCTTATCCTCATTGTCATGATCATGTCCAAGCAAATGTAAAACACCATGCACAACCAGATGCGCCAAGTGTGCATCTAGGTTAATTCCAAGATTTATTGCCTCTCTTATCACAACTGGAGCGCAGATCACGATATCTCCGAGTGGGGATATCTTAATTGGCGCTGCAAAAGGAAATGATAGAATGTTGGTCGGTCCTTTTTTATAGCGATAAGCCTCATTCAGGTCAGCACTCTCCTTTTCATTGACCATGCGAATCGTTAACTCAGCCTGCTTTCCTTTGTATTTAGCACCTGTCAAAGCCGCTTCAACCCAACGGTGCAAATTGTGCGCACCCGGTAGTTCTTGAATATCTAGAGCAATTTGAATATAAAGTTTCAGTCTAAAACTCATGAAGAATTATTCTCTTCTTCATATTGCGAATAGGCACTAACGATCCTCTGTACTAACGGATGCCGTACGACATCACCTGCGTTGAAGACAGTTATGCTGATACCATCCAAATTTCTTAACACCTTTAATACTTGACGTAACCCAGACTGAACGTTGCGAGGTAAATCTATCTGAGTTATATCTCCAGTGACTACTACTACTGAGCCGAAACCGATACGGGTCAGGAACATCTTCATCTGTTCAACTGTGGTGTTTTGAGCCTCGTCTAGTATGATGAAAGAATCGTTGAGTGTTCTACCGCGCATGAATGCTAAAGGTGCGATTTCTATAATGTTACGCTCAATTAATTTAGCAATATGATCGAATCCCACCATCTCGTATAAAGCATCGTAGAGCGGCCGCAGATAAGGATCAATCTTTTGAGCCATATCACCGGGAAGAAACCCTAACCGTTCGCCGGCTTCTACTGCAGGCCGTACTAATATCAATCTCTTTGCCTTGTTACTTTCAAGCGCATCTATAGCACAAGCTACTGCTAAATAGGTTTTTCCAGTGCCAGCTGGACCGACACCGAAGTTTATATCATGATGCTTTATATTCCGTATGTAGCGTTGCTGATTAGATCCACGACTTCGAATCAAGACACGCTTCGTGCGCAGCATCAGTTTATCAGGTTCTAAATATACCCCTTCAAGAGGCGTATATGTATCTGCTTCCTTTAGTGATAGATGCACTTTTAGTGGATTTAAGATCTCGAATTCTGTCTCATGGTACAGTCCTTCTATCACAGAAATAGCTACCTTGACTGCATTCTGCTCACCGAGTATCTGAAACTGATGGCCAAAATTACTGATTTCGACACCCAAACGTTGTTCGATTTGACGCAGGTGTTCATCTAGATTCCCACACAGATTAGCCAACCGAGCGTTATCAACAGGTTCTAAAAATAGATCCTGGCACTCAGCTGTATTAAACCCAGAGATGGAATCGGTATTAGACACAGTGGTCAACTGGACTGCCAAACTACGACGGATGTGGTTGTGTGATTGTGCGGGTGTGCAACAATCCTCTTAAGGAATTAGGCATTGCTTCAGTAATAAGAACATCAACAAAATGCCCGATTAGACTTGGTTCACCGTCAAAATTTATCACACGATTGTTTTCAGTTCTACCAGATATTTGCCCGTTGTCCTTACGTGCTATTTTATCTACTAATACCCGTTGCAAGGTGCCCACCATACTGCGATTTAAAGCTTGATTATGCTCTTCGATACTCGCTTGTAGCAAAGCCAGCCGTTCCTTCTTCACTTTTAATGGTGTATTATCTGCGAGAGTGGCAGCTGGTGTACCTGGGCGTGGGCTGTAAATAAAGCTGAAGCCATGATCGAAATTGACATCATCTATTAAGGCCATAGTTGCCATAAAATCTTTCTCTGTTTCGCCAGGGAAACCGACGATGAAATCTGATGACAAGCTGAGTTCTGGCCGGATTGTACGTAATCTCCCAACAATATCTTTATATTTGGTGGAAGTGTATCCTCGTTTCATGACTGCTAGAATGCGATCCGAACCACTTTGTACTGGTAGATGTAGATGATTAACTAGTTTTGATACACGTCTATAAACTTCGATCAACCTTTCAGAAAATTCTACTGGATGGGATGTAGTATAACGGATACGGTCGATGCCAGGGACTGTCGCTATATATTCAATCAGGAGGGCTAAGTCTGCTATATCGCCATCTTTCATGATGCCACGATAGGCGTTAACATTTTGGCCGAGCAAAGTAATTTCTCTAACACCACGAGAAGATAATGCTTGTACTTCAGCAATTACTGTCTCAAAAGGGCGACTTACTTCTTCACCACGCGTGTAAGGAACAACGCAGAAGGTGCAATACTTACTACACCCTTCCATTATCGAAACAAAAGCAGTCGGACCACTAACACTAGGTTCTGGTAATTGATCAAATTTTTCAATTTCTGGAAATGAGATATCAACCACTGGTTGATGAGTTGCCCAAACAGCCATCAGCATGTTTGGTAACCGATGGAGGGTTTGAGGTCCGAATACAAGATCGATGTAAGGTGCTCTCTTGATTAACATATCTCCTTCCTGACTAGCAACACAACCACCAACTCCTATAACTATATTAGGCCGCGATGCCTTTAATTCTTTCCATAATCCTAGCTGTGAAAAAACTTTCTCCTGTGCCTTTTCTCGAATCGAGCAAGTATTAAGCAGCAATAAATCCGCTTGATATGGATCCTTTGTACACTCCAAATTATGTGCTACATACAATAAGTCTGCTATCCTGTCAGAGTCGTATGTATTCATTTGGCAGCCATGAGTCTTGATGTATAGTTTGCGGTTCATGGATTAATTTCGGTTAATTTGGGAGATATAGCATCGCCTTAATATATACTGAACTGAAATGTATCATTTACAGTACAATAATGCAGGAATAAACGAGAAAATCAAAACATTGAAATACGGTTCGCTATCAATCTTAGTAGACTTATTATGGTAGTTTTCAGGTAGCTATCATTCTAGAACGGGATGTCGTCGTCGAATCCGTTATCTGATTTCGATGTAGATGGTACTGATATGTTTGTAGATACAGTGGAATGCTGCTGTAGCGGTTGTATGGAAACTGAAGATTGATTATCTCTTGATTCAGTTCCAGTGTTACGTCCGCTAAGCATCTTCATCTCATTGGCAATGATCTCTGTGGTATAGCGATCTTGGCCATTCTTATCATTCCACTTACGGGTTTGTAAGCGACCTTCTATAAATATAGATGATCCTTTATGTAAATATTGACCAGCGATCTCTGCTAAGGGGTTGTATAGTACCACATTGTGCCATTCGGTACGTTCCTGTTTTTCACCAGTATTTTTATCTTTCCAACTGTCACTTGTCGCGAGTGTGATATTAGCTACAGCTCGCCCACTGGGCATGTAACGTACTTCAGGATCTTTACCTAAGTTCCCGATTTTCCAAAATCAAAAGTATAAGTCCATTCGCCATTTAAATTTACCCAGTCGGTTCTTTCAAACTGTGGACGTGGATATTCAGGGCGAGGAATG
>CAIRZE010000117.1 GCA_903882995.1 uncultured Candidatus Competibacteraceae bacterium | reverse complement strand
TGTTATTTTCATATGCTATAAACCAATAGCATTCCATGCCGTAAAGAGGTCCATATCTATAGCTAAAAAATAAATCTATGGCAGTCATATATTGTTTGTAATCTCATATCCAATAGACAAAACACCTAGTAGCGATAGTTGTCTGGTTTGTATGGCCCTTCTATAGGTACACCGATATATGCTGACTGTTCCCATGTCAATCTAGTCAGACAGACGCCTATGTGATCCAGATGTAGTCTTGCTACCTTTTCATCAAGGTATTTGGGTAGAACATACACCTTGTTTTCATATTTATTACTATTGTTGAAAAGTTCGATTTGTGCTAAGATCTGATTAGTGAAGGAATTAGACATTATGAAACTGGGGTGTCCAGTAGCACAGCCCAAATTTATCAGTCTACCTTCGGCTAACAAGATGATCCGCCTGTTCTCAGATAAGAGAACATGATCTACCTGAGGTTTAATGTTTTCCCAACGGTATTTCCTTAGACTCGATACTTCAATCTCAGAATCAAAATGGCCGATGTTGCAGACTATTGCCTGGTTTTTCATTCTTATCATGTGGTCGTGTGTTATAACTTTGATGTTACCAGTAGCAGTAACGAAGATATCCGCCTTATCTGCTACATCATTCATTGTTACTACACGGTAGCCTTCCATCGCTGCTTGTAGCGCGCAAATTGGGTCAATTTCGGTAATCCATACTGTCGCGCCGAGGTTACGTAGTGATTGTGCGCAGCCTTTACCGACATCTCCATAACCCAAAATCACTGCAATTTTACCAGCGATCATTATATCGGTGGCGCGTTTGATTCCATCTAACAGCGATTCGCGGCAGCCATATAGATTATCGAATTTTGACTTCGTGACTGAGTCGTTAACGTTAATAGCAGCAAAAGGGAGCTGTCCTCTTTTTTCCATAATGTATAAACGATGGACACCAGTGGTTGTTTCTTCAGTTACACCCTTAATTTCAGCCTGTATTCTGGAGTACCAACCAGGTTGGCTATCCAACCGGTTGCTAATTGCAGTGAACATACTCTGTTCCTCTTGGCAAGTTGGGTTGGAAATTATTGAACGATCCTGTTCAGCGCGGGATCCTAGTGTGACCAATAATGTTGCGTCTCCTCCATCGTCTAGGATCATATTAGGTGTACCACCATCGTGCCACTCCAGAATGCGATGAGTAAACCCCCAATACTCATCTAAAGACTCGCCTTTATAGGCAAATACTGGAATACCTTTAGCAGCAATGGCTGCAGCAGCGTGATCCTGAGTTGAAAAGATGTTACAGGAAGCCCAGCGGATGTCAGCTCCCAACGCAGATAGAGTTTCAATCAAGACAGCAGTCTGGATTGTCATATGCAGTGAGCCAGCAATACGAGCGCCCTTAAGGGGTTGCTGTATCTTATATTCCTCCCTTAGCTTCATTAGGCCGGGCATTTCTGTTTCGGCGATGGCGATTTCCTTGCGACCCCAATGTGATAGAGAAAGATCAGAGATGTAGTAATCCTTAAATGAAGGTTTATCAAGTACTGTGGAGCTCATATATGATTCTCATCAGGGTGAAAGGGTGAAGAGAGGATAGAGTGGTGTGGTTGATGGGTACCTAAAGGTTAACACTCGCTAGTGCTCTCCTCTGATCAATGTATAGGAGATATTGATATTTAGAATTCTATACACCGGCAGCATCTCGTAACATATCCGCTTTATCAGTAGCCTCCCAAGTAAATTCTGGTTCTTCACGCCCAAAATGGCCGTAGGCTGCTGTTTTCTTGTAGATAGGCCTAATCAGGTCCAACATCTGAACCAAGCCGTAAGGCCGCAGGTCAAAATGGCTGCGTACAATTTCTACTAAGCGCTCTTCGTTGATTTTGCCCGTACCAAACGTATTTATGCTTATCGATGTCGGTTCAGATATGCCAATAGCATAGGATATTTGTATCTCACAGCATTCAGCTAGGCCAGCAGCAACAATGTTCTTAGCAACATATCGGCCAGCATAAGCAGCAGAACGATCTACTTTGGAAGGATCCTTACCGGAAAATGCGCCACCACCGTGATGTGCTGCACCACCGTAAGTATCAACTATTATTTTACGTCCGGTTAACCCACAGTCACCAACAGGCCCACCAATAACAAAGCAGCCAGTCGGATTAATATGATACTGGGTGTGCTTATCTAGCCATTCAGCTGGTAGAACTGGCAAAATGATGTTCTCCATTACTGCTTCGCATAGGAGATTATGACTGATTTCTGGGTCGTGCTGGGTTGATAATACTACTGCCTCAATGCCGATGACTTTGTTATCTTGGTAACAAAAAGTAATCTGGCTTTTAGCGTCTGGCCAAAGCCATGGCAACACACCGCTCTTCCTCATTTCAGCTTGCCTCTGCACTAACAAGTGAGCATATGTGATAGGAGCAGGCATTAATACACTAGTTTCATTACAGGCATAGCCGAACATTAAACCTTGATCACCAGCTCCTTGTGCTTCCGGACTCTTTCTATTCACACCTTGTGCGATGTCTGGTGATTGTTTACCGATACAGGATAATACCCCACAGGTCGCACCATCAAAACCGACCTTAGAGTTGTCATAGCCTATTTCTACAACTGTATCCCGTACGATCTGGTCGAAATCTACCCAAGCCGATGTAGTAATTTCACCAGCTAGTACTACAATGCCGGTCTTAATCAGAGTCTCGCAAGCGACACGGCCGTTAGCGTCCTCAGCGAGGATCGCATCCAGTACAGCATCAGAAATCTGGTCAGCGATCTTATCTGGATGGCCCTCTGAAACTGATTCAGAAGTGAACAAATAGTTGCGGCTCATGAGTATGATATATCCTTGAAAAACTAATCGTGACAAAGAGGTGATTGTGGGAGTATGCCAGAAGCAGGAGCTAGAGCAGTCTACCAGAAACACAATTTATCTACATTGTTTACATATATAGGAGTAAGCTGCCAATCCTAATTACGGTTTTGAACAAAACTTTCTGATTCTTAGAGTATGATAGCTTCTACTTAGAGCGTTTCCAATTGACTGATATAGATCTATAAGCACCTCAATATATATTGATGAGGTTTGATTTAATTAATGCTTGATATTTTCTAGTCAGAAATATAACATTTCCTGCGTTGCTTATATGACTCAGTATCAGGAAGATCATCTGTGATGGCACCTGACAACTGGTATATCAGCTTGGCATCTTCAGATATGCTGACCTATGGTTGGTGTATCAGTCTTTGAGTCTACTAAGATTAAGAGTGTTGCCATCTGTATCCAGGTGGTTAACAGATGCAGTGGTCGAAAGTAGGATTACAGAACACGTTTTTGTTCCATAAGGATTTAAATTGTGATCCTAGTATGAATGAAACTTCACCTAACGCCCTTATCTCTCGTAGGTTTCGACAATTTCTCCCAGTTATTATAGATGTCGAGACCGGTGGTATAAATGCTCAGACTGATGCCTTGTTGGAAATCGCTGCCGTCATAGTTCGTATGGACTGGCAAGGTGATTTGCACCCTGCATGCACTTTTGCACATCATGTGAAGCCTTTTCCCGGCTCGCGTCTAGATCCAGTTTCAATGGCAATAAACTCTATTGATCCTGATCATCCATTCCGATTTGCAGTTGTAGAGCGTGAAGCTTTGGAAGATATATTCAATGAGATACGTCAGGAAATGCGGGAAACCGGTTGTACGCGTGCTATTTTAGTCGGGCATAATTCCTTTTTTGATTTAGCATTCCTAAATGCAGCAGCAGCTCGCGCTAAGGTCAAGCGTAACCCATTTCACCCGTTTAGTAGCTTCGACACGGTATCATTATCTGGGCTGGCGTATGGCCAGACTGTATTATCCCGCTCGTTACAGGCAGCGGGTATTCGATGGAACGAGAGAGAAGCGCATTCGGCTATTTACGATGCTGAACGTACAGCTGAACTGTTTTGTTTAATTATCAATCGCTGGAAGGAATTAGGAGGGTGGAAAGTTAAAAATGATTGAGAGTGAGGTGGTGTCTTAAATTAGCTCATTTTCATTCTAAACCATACGGTAGCGGCATTAAATGGAGAATCGGTCCACCTGGCCGCCTTCCTAATTGTAATATACCATTTTCAGCAGAATGCTTAAGCACTACTCCAAGAACAGCATAGCCTCCATCTGGATGACGGGCTGCGTCAGCCAATCGGCCGACACTCTGAATAGATTCAGCCTCATTCTGAATAGATTCAGCCTCATATTGAAACAATAGGTCTCCGGGACATGGGGGGGTTGGGCTGTCTACTCGAGCTAGAAGCATTCTCTGCTTAATCTTGCCAAGATATTGGGTACGCGCTATAACCTCCTGCCCCACGTAACAGCCTTTATGAAAGCTGATGCCATCAAGCAAATGCAGGTTAAGCATTTGTGGCAGAAATGCCTCCATAGTTTGTGGATATACGATTGGCATCCCAGCTAGAATATCCAGTAAACGCCATGATTCTGCACCTACTGGAGTTATATTAGCCGCTTCTAGACTACTCCATACATAGTGCAATTCCTTCAATAGACAATGTAATTCGAAGCGATGAATAGATCCAGGCAGCCGAATCAATGTGAGATTATCTGTATGCCTGACACCATTAACAGGCATGTTTTCAATTCCAGAGGTAATTTCTTTGTCCATGAGCAGATGTATATCGTGCGTTCTAGCTACCACACCAATCCTTACCAATATATCGCTAGCATCCTCCAACGTTACCTTAGCCCTAAGTATATATTTTCTTAACCTGGTTAGAGTTGGTTGAACAAGCAGTCTCGGTAACTCCATATAGTAGTTTTCTCCACACTGGAAGAGTCGAAAACAGGTTAATACTCGGCCTTTATAATCGCAATATGCGCCAATTAGGCTATTATCCATCGCTACTTGCCGAACATCACAGGTTAGCTGTCCCTGCAAGAATTCACTTTTATCTGGGCCACATACAGAGATCAAACCTAAATGTGATAGGTCACAATAAATATCACTATTCATCGTGGAATAAAATTTGTTTTCTATTTGACTGCAGCTAGCAACAATATGCTGTGGTTCCAAGATAGTGCCAACCTGGTTAAGGAACATAAGGACATATTTTAAAACTTATGGAATCACATTCCAACCCTTCCCTTCCACTTTCATTGCGTTTGAATGCTACGAACTGCATAATATATTAGGTTGTGGCATAGTGGTCCAAATCCCACAATACTCTACAGGTATGTGGAATACCAATTAACCGGATATACCTGTACAGATATGCCTATTCCCTGAGATACTAGCATTTTCTTTAGCCTTTTTGAATGATCATGAATCAAGAACGATATATAGACAGTAATACAAAGAGGAAAAAATAAGATATACCAAGGGGGCAAGAGCTAACCCGATATGGCGACTGGTAAAACGGACACCGCCATCGACTTTCAGCAAGTGTTCGCCGTCTTTGATGAGCATCACGGTAGGTGTCTGACCATTGCGCAATTCCATGTACTATTGGGATGAATAGCCTCTTAACGAAATTAGGGATAGCATCCTTGTGTTTGTGCATCGCGCAATTAAAGAGCTCCTACATTTCCAACTTGCTTATAACTAGATAGAGGAGATATCTATGTCAGCCAACAAGCGGCCATTGTCACCGTTCATGATAGGCCCCTATTATAGACCTCAAATGACCTCTGTTCTATCAATCACCCATCGCGCTACCGGTGTCTGGTTAGTTGTCGGCACATTGATGCTAGTATACTGGCTAGCTGCCGCTGCCTTCGGCTCGGAATCTTATAAACATGCACAAGCATTTTTAGGCTCGATGTTAGGGCAACTGTTTCTTTTCCTTTGGACCTGGGCATTGTTTTATCATATGTCTAATGGTATCAGACACTTGTTCTGGGATGCTGGCTTTGGTTTTGATCTACAAGATGCTACTAAATCTGGCTGGTTGGTAGTATCTTTCTCAATCCTACTGACTGTTCTGTGTTGGCTAATCGCTGCGCCCTGAGGAGAGATATCATGAATATCCGTACCCCGCTTGCTCACGTTCGCGGTCTGGGAACTGCGAAAGATGGTACACATCACTGGTGGATACAGCGCGTGACCTCCATTGCTTTGGTACCTCTGGTATTATGGTTTGCATCTTCTATGCTATGTTACTCGCGTGCCGAATACAGAGTGTTCCAACATTGGCTGAATAATCCTATTAATGCTGGTCTGATGGTGGCTTTTCTTTTAACAGCTTTTTATCACGCTAATCTAGGTATGCAGGTCATCTATGAGGACTACGTTAGACCAGAATGTGCAATGTACTTTGCTCTTCTATTGACACAGTTCTTACTATTCATACTGGGCGCCATCTCTATCATCAGTGTTCTCAAAGTCGCTCTCGCCTGATGCCCGAAAATGGAGGCTGAGTTTCCATGTCGAAATCATATAAATTGATTCAGCATAACTATGATGTTGTCGTAGTCGGCGCCGGCGGGGCGGGATTGCGCGCTACTTTTGGTATGGCCCACAGTGGTCTGAAAACTGCATGTTTAACTAAGGTCTTTCCTACACGTAGCCACACAGTTGCAGCTCAAGGGGGGATGTCGGCGGCACTTGCTAATATGGGACAAGACATGTGGCAGTGGCATTTTTATGATACAGTTAAAGGTTCTGACTGGCTGGGGGATCAGGATGCAATAGAATACATGTGCCGGGAAGCTATTCCAGCTGTTATAGAATTAGAGCATTATGGTGTACCCTTCTCAAGGACTGATGAAGGTAAAATCTACCAGCGGCCATTTGGCGGCATGACGACAAACTACGGTGAAGGTATAGCCCAACGCACATGTGCTGCTGCTGATCGTACGGGTCATGCTATTTTGCATACACTTTACCAGCAGGCACTGCGGCATAATGCAGAATTCTTCATTGAGTACTTTACACTCGATTTAATTATTGATGACACTGGTACCTGTCGTGGTGTAGTAGCATGGGATCTTTCTGATGGTACGCTACATGTATTCCGTGCACACCAAACTGTTTTAGCTACTGGAGGTTACGGTCGTGCCTACTTTTCAGCTACATCTGCCCATACCTGTACTGGAGATGGTAACGGGATGGTATTGCGTGCTGGTCTCCCTTTGCAAGATATGGAATTTACACAGTTTCACCCAACAGGTATCTATGGATCTGGTTGTTTGATGACTGAAGGCTGTCGTGGTGAAGGCGGTTATCTCACTAATTCTAACGGCGAGCGCTTCATGGAACGCTATGCACCGAATGCTAAAGATCTAGCATCACGCGATGTAGTAAGCAGATCCATGACTATAGAAATCAGAGATGGTCGCGGTGTCGGCGAATATAAGGATCATATCCACTTACACCTGGAGCACCTAGGTGCTAAAGTTATAAACGAGCGCTTGCCAGGGATTGCCGAAACTGCACGTATCTTTGCTGGAGTAGATGTTACCAAAGAACCAGCTCCAGTGTTGCCAACTGTGCACTACAATATGGGTGGTATCCCAACCAATTATCGCGGTGAAGTAGTTATTCTTAAGGATGGCGATCCCGATTGTATCATACCTGGCCTAATGGCAATAGGCGAGGCAGCCTGTGTATCGGTGCATGGTGCCAATCGCTTGGGTTCCAACTCACTGCTTGATATTATCGTGTTCGGACGTGCGGCTGCTATACGCTGTGCTGAGCTGGTTAATCCTAATGGCCATTCCCATAAGGAATTACCTGCAACATCTGTCGACAAAATCATCACCCGCTTTGACAAGCTGCGTCACTCTAATGGTGATAATACGACTGCCGAGCTACGGCTGCAGATGCAGCGTACTATGCAGAATCATGCCGCGGTATTCCGTACGGGTGATTCTTTATCCACAGGTATCAAGCTGTTAGAGGAAGTTTATATTGGTTTTGAACACATAGGGGTCAGTGACCGGAGCATGGTTTGGAATTCTGACTTAGTTGAGGCACTGGAACTAGATAACCTGCTTGGCTGTGCTATGGTGTCTATCAAATCTGCTCTTAACCGTAAAGAAAGTCGTGGTGGACATGCACGCGAAGATTATCCAGATCGCGACGATGGTCAGTGGATGAAACACACTCTGGCATCTTTGGATATTAATGGTCAGGTCGCGATAGACTATCGTCCAGTCCATACCTATACCCTGACCGATGAAGTGGATTACATTCCACCTAAGCAGCGAATCTACTGATTGAGAGGATGATGCCATGGCTCAATTTAATCTTCCTGCCAATTCCATAATTGGCAAGGGTAAGACATACTACGCTGGTACTGGAGCTAAGAACACTAGGCGTTTCCATATTTATCGCTGGGATCCAGATAGTGGCAAACACCCACATATGGACACTTACGAGATAGATATGTCTGCATGTGGTCCGATGGTACTTGATGCTCTACTTAAGATTAAGAATGAGGTAGATCCTACTTTGACCTTCAGGCGTTCTTGCCGAGAGGGTGTATGTGGCTCCTGTGCGATGAACATCGACGGTACCAATTCTCTAGCCTGTACCAAATCAATCAGCGATGTTGCAGGAGAGATATATATTTATCCGTTGCCTCATGTGTCTGTTGTCAAGGACTTAGTTCCGGACCTAACACACTTCTATGCCCAGTATGCTTCAGTTAAGCCTTGGTTACAGACGATTACACCACCGCCAGAGCGAGAACGGCTGCAATCTAAGGAGGACCGCGCTAGGCTAGACGGGATGTATGAATGCATATTATGTGCCTGCTGTTCAACAAGTTGCCCGAGTTATTGGTGGAACGGTGAGCGCTATCTTGGTCCTTCTGTCTTGCTACAGGCTTACCGCTGGATCGCAGACAGCCGTGATGAGTTTACAGGCGAGCGTCTAGACAATCTGGAAGATCCTTTCCGGCTCTACCGTTGCCACACCATCATGAATTGCACAAATACTTGTCCAAAGGGTCTGAATCCCGCGAGGGCAATTGCAGAAATTAAGAAGATGATGGTAAAACGGCGCTAGTTGGCATTTGATTGTAAATTTTATCTTTATCTACACAAGCCCCTTGCCCCCTTGATACATCATAGGGTAGGTAGGGGGTCTTTTCCTTAGGAGATATATTTTTTGTGACTGAACAGCTAGGCAAGTTACGCTGGCGTTGCCGCCGCGGCATGAAAGAACTGGATTTATTAGCTTCTAGCTATCTTGATCAGTATTATCTAACTACCTCAAAAGAGGAACAACAAGCTTTCGCAAATTTAATGGAGCTGCAAGATCCACTACTGATAAGCTATATATTTGGTGGTGAAACTCTGAAAGATGTTACAATGGCACGGGTTATTGGAGTCATGCGAACTTTGCTGCTGAGCACCCATCTCTCATCTCTCTGAGTCGAGTTAGTTTAGAGCGTCTAGAACGCCTTTCATCTATAATCTGGTCCAAAAACTGGAAGGTAGGTCGGCTCTCCATTTTAGTGGTTTGAAACTTGCTGACTCTTAGCCCAGCAATAAACTTAAACAATTCTTGGTGATCAGTGCAAATTGGTTTGTATGTATGGTAGGCATATAGATCTGCTGTGTACTTAATAGCACATTATAAACATATATCAGTTTAATTGAATATAGTATCTTTTTCGTGGCTAGCATGATTATTATTAGAATAAATGTTACATATTAATTGCTCTACTCACACAATACGATAGTATTCCTGATAACTAACAGGGTAAGTATTTGTCTTCTTTTATGATCGCACGGAGGTTAATCTTAAGTGGGAAGGAGATTGCCCGAACTGGCGAAGTACATTTGGATCTTGAGCTGGTCAAGAGGGTACAAAGAGGCGATAAAAATGCGTTCGATCTTCTAGTAAACAGGTACCAGTATAAGATCATCAAACTGATTGCAAGATATATACATGATGCAAACGAGGCTCTAGATATATCTCAAGAAGTGTTTCTCAAAGCCTACCGGGGACTTCCTAGCTTTCGTGGTGACAGTAAGTTTTACACATGGCTTTATCGAATAGCTATCAACTCTGCAAAGAACTATCTGGTTGCTAAAGGTAGGCGTCCACATGGGGTAGATATTGATACCCAAGATTTTGAAAGTTATGGAGGACAGTCTCTATTGAAGGAGTACGAAACTCCAGAATGCTTGTTATTGAAAGACGAAATTGCTGCGATAGTATTCAAGGCAATTGAAAATTTACCAGAGGATTTACGCACCGCGATTAGCTTACGAGAGCTTGAAGGTATGAGCTATGAGGAAATCGCAAGAACTATGAGATGTCCGATCGGCACGGTGCGCTCCCGAATTTTTCGGGCGCGCGAAGCGATAGATGCTAAGTTGCATCTAATGTTAAGCTAGATTCTCGATTATAGTCGAGCATCCCATCCTTCTGATTCTTTTTTGATTTTAAGCGTCAGGCTGGTTGACCGCTAGCTTAGGCATAAAACGGTTGGTATATCGAGCTTCTTTATATTTACTACTCCATTACAGCCGCTCCTCTCGTAACAGTTATGCTGCTGCACGGTTTCACCGGTATAGTTTTCTATTTATTGAGATGTTCAAAGCCACTAATATTTGGGTAGACCATTTTCCCAAGTTTACTTATAGCGTTCCGCAACGGCAACGCTATCAGCTGGTAGCTCGCTGTTAATGTTAATTATTACTGACCTGTAGATAAGCTAGTAGTATAAATGCTAATTTACTAATCTATAGACGTGAATATCAGCCAGCTAGTTTCTATTTTGGTCGGTATGTACCGTCTGTTGTGATTGCTAACATAGAGAATTTATAACTAAAATTTTTAAATGTTTCTCTTGGGATGTATATATGCAAAGAGTATCATGGCGTCGGTTCCCTGATGTTATTAGTTTCCCATATCAGTGTCAGCATAGCGGGAGCCATGCATGATAGAAGAGAGAGCGACAGTAATTGAGGTTAGTGATGGCTATATTTGGCTGGATATAGAGTGTCGATCTACATGTGTTGGATGTAATGCAAGCTCACGCTGCGAGGGTGGCATACTATCAGAAATCTACAGAAACAAACTAATTTGGGTGCAGGCACCATCTTATATATCTTTACAGCCTGGTGATAAAGTTGTAATCAGTATGGATGATGGCTTGCTGTTACGAGGTGCATTACTATTTTATTTGTTACCTCTGGTGTTTCTATTATTTGGGGTAACACTTGGAAAGGCTTTATTCGCTTTAGCCGATGAATGTGCCCTAATTTTCTCAGGTATTATAGGAACATTATTTGGATTTTTTATGGTGAGGAAACTGGCATGGCGGTGCATTAAAAATGCGAAGTACCAGTCCTTAATTCTTATTCGATTTATGCTGGGAGGGTAACTTTCTACTCCCTTGAGTAGCCTATAATCAACACGATGAGGGTTATTATTTGGAACCCCCCAATAGGGGGTTGTTCGTTTTCTGCTCAATCTAGAAGTTTCAGGCATAGGCGATGCAAGTAGTCAGAACATTACCTATGAAGTTAATGGATCACAATCACATTCGCAATTTCTCGATCATCGCACACATTGACCACGGCAAATCTACGCTCGCGGATCGCTTTATTCAAATCTGTGGCGGTTTGAGTGAGCGAGAGATGTCTGAGCAAGTACTTGATTCAATGGATATAGAAAGAGAGAGAGGTATCACTATTAAGGCACAGTGCGTGTCCTTAGACTATATCTCCCGTAGTGGGTTTCCTTACCAATTCAATATAATTGATACGCCAGGACACGTCGATTTTTCCTATGAAGTATCTAGGTCTTTATCTGCTTGCGAGGGAGCACTGCTAGTAGTAGATGCAGCCCAAGGTGTTGAGGCACAGAGCGTTGCTAATTGCTACACAGCTATCGATCAGGGCTTAGAGGTACTGCCAGTAATCAATAAAGTTGATTTGCCAGCGTCTGACCCAGAACGGGTAGCCAAAGAGATTAGCGAAATCATTGGGTTGGATGCGAGCAGGGCCGCGCGGGTCAGTGCGAAGAGTGGGTTTGGGATATTAGAGTTAATGGAGGATATTGTCGCATTCATTCCAGCCCCAAGGGGTGATCTTAATAGTCCGCTCAAAGCACTTATAATTGATTCTTGGTTTGATAACTTCGTCGGAGTTATATCTTTGGTACGTGTGGTTGATGGTAAGATTTCCATTAAGCAGAGGATTATGGTTATGTCCTCTGGCCGGACGTTTCAAGTGGAATCAATTGGTGTGTTCACTCCTAAACGCCGCGAGCGGCTCATACTTAGTGCAGGAGATGTCGGTTATGTGATTGCTGGAATTAAGGATATCAATGGTGCACCAGTAGGCGATACCCTCACAGATATGAACCAGCCGGCAGTAGAGGCTTTGCCTGGTTTTCAGAAAGTGCAGCCGCGAGTCTTTGCTGGGCTATTTCCTATAAAATCAGATGATTGTAGTTTTTTGCGTGATGCGTTGCAAAAGCTCAGTTTGAATGACTCATCTCTCCATTTTGAGCCGGAGAGCTCGCAAGCGATGGGTTTTGGATTCCGCTGTGGTTTTCTAGGATTGCTACATATGGAAATTGTTCAAGAACGTCTGGAGCGGGAGTATAACCTAGATCTAGTAACTACCGCGCCGACTGTGATTTATGAGGTATTGACAGTTAGTGGCGAGATTTTTCGGATTGATAATCCTGAGAAACTGCCTCAGGCTAATGAGATTGCCGAGATTCGTGAGATGATTATAATCGTCCATATCCTGACACCGCAGGATTATATTGGTGCGATTATATCAATGTGTATCGAGAAGCGCGGGGTGCAGAAGAATATGCACTATGCTGGGAACCAAGTCCAACTGAGTTTTGAATTACCAATGAGTGAGATTGTAATAGATTTCTTCGACCGATTAAAATCGGTAAGTCGGGGTTTCGCATCTTTCGAGTATAGCATTGACCGATTTAGAGCTGCACCCCTAGCCAAGCTGGATGTGCTCATTAATAGTGAACGGGTTGATTCTTTATCTGTTATCGTTCATCGTGAGGAAGCTCAAAATCGGGGACGTCAATTAGCAGCTAAACTAAAAGAATTGATACCACAACAGATGTTTGAAGTGGTTATTCAGGCTGCTATCGGTAGTCAAATTATTGCTCGTACTACCGTCAAGGCGTTGCGTAAAAATGTCCTTGCTAAATGTTATGGCGGCGACTTGACACGTAAGCGTAAACTTTTAGAAAAGCAAAGGGCTGGTAAAAAGCGTATGAAGCAGGTTGGGAAAGTAGAGATCCCTCAGGAGGCTTTCTTAGCAATCCTGCAAATGGAAAAGAGCTCATGAAACTGATCCTAGCTCTATTTTTTGGGACACTACATCTATGAATGTAGATTTTGCGGCTGTTTTGGTAGTTCTAATGCTAATAACTGGTAGCATTTGGTTATTAGATGTGCTGGCTTTGGCAAAGCGCCGTGCTGCTAGCATCCGTGCTTTAGTTGGTAAATCTAGAGAAAGAACGGATGTGTCTATTAATCTTCCTTGGTATGTGGATTTATCAAAATCTTTTTTCCCAGTTATCTTCGCTGTACTAGTCCTACGTTCTTTTGTAGCTGAGCCCTTTCGAATCCCTTCAGAGTCAATGGTACCGACCTTACTCAACGGTGATTTCATTCTAGTGAACAAGTTTGCTTATGGGCTCCGGTTACCAGTTCTCAACACTAAGCTAGCTGGGGAAGGAAAACCGGAGAGGGGAGATGTGGTGGTTTTTCGCTATCCACCTAAGCCTTCTGATACATACATAAAACGTATTGTGGGGTTACCCGGTGACCGGTTAGACTATCATAATAATCAGCTCTTTATAAATGGCCAACCTGTACCTTTAATAGCATTATCTGATATCGGTCCTATGGGAACTATTTATAAGCAGTTTATCGAACAATTAGGTGGAATATCACACAATATCCAATTGCTCTCAAATACTCGATTAGGAGTTGCAGGATTTTGGTTTGGACTCCAGCTCCATAGGGAGTCAGACGGTACTATTTCTTGGATATATCAAGTACCAACCGGGCATTTCTTCGTTATGGGTGACAACCGTGACAACAGTGCTGACAGCAGATATTGGGGTCTTCTTCCAGAAGAATATTTGATAGGAAAGGCATTCTTAATCTGGATGAATTGGGACTGTGTTACTTTTAATGGCCATTGTAATAGGATTGGAAGCAGCATTAAGTAAATAAGTATTGGGGATTGGGGGAATAGAAAATGGTGCAGAAAAGACAGCTTATAGGGAATGGAAACAACGGGAGCCAGAGTAAAACGAAGGTGATTAGTATGTTGTTACTAATCGTTGTTTCGTTTTCCACCATCGCGCTGATCTCAATAAAAGTGCTGCCGATGTATATCCAATATTTCTCAATTAAGTCTACGATCGAGAGCATACGCAATGAGGGACAGCTGGCGCAAATGAGTATTCAGGATATGAATAGTGCGGTGCAGAAGCGATTTGATATTAGTTTTCTTAATAACCAAAAATCTCGCACTCCAGATATTCGGAATGATATTCGTAATGAAGGTGGTAAGCTAATCTGCTACTTATCTTATCAGGATGAACGGAACCTTTTTTACGGATTATCTATAGTACTTAATATGAACGAAGCAATACCATTGAACCCGTGATCTTCAAATCTTGTAAGTTATATAATTGCCTCGGATACACTTTCCAAGATACTCAACTATTAGTAGATGCGCTTACTCATCGTAGCTCTGCATCTAATAATAATGAGAGGTTAGAATTTTTAGGCGACGCATTGCTGAATTTGGTAATTACCGAATATTTGTTCCAGAAATATCCTATGGCGAGTGAGGGTGAACTGAGCCGCCTTCGGGCTAGTTTGGTAAAAGGCGAGACTTTAGCGAAATTAGCAAGAGGTCTTGGCCTTGGAGAGTGGTTACGGCTCGGACCAGGAGAAATAAAGAATGGTGGATTTCAGCGTGAGTCGATCCTAGCTGATGCTATGGAAGCTATCTTTGGCGCAGTTTATCTGGACAGTGGTTTAGTCTCATGCCGAGACTTGATCTTAAATATTTATCGAGACTCCTTAGTTCTCTTAGATAATATCAATGAATTTAAGGACCCTAAAACTCTATTACAGGAATACTTACAGGGAAATAAGCAGGCTTTACCTGTCTACAAAGTTATAAAAATTCAGGGTGAACCACATATACAGAATTTCACGGTAGAATGCATAGCAGCTGAAGCCCGTGTAGTTGCAGAAGGTAGCAGTCGTCGCAAAGCTGAGCAAGAAGCCGCACGTCGCTTGTTGCAGCATATAAGACGCCAATGACTAAAAAAAATGTACTTACTACTCATACTCATGCCGGATATGTTGCCTTAATAGGTAGGCCAAATGTCGGTAAATCTACTCTGCTAAACAGGCTAATCGGCCAGAAAATTAGCATAACAGCCTCAAAACCACAAACTACCAGACACACACTTTTTGGTATTCAGACTCTACCAGAGACCCAGATTGTTTATATTGACACACCAGGGCTGCATATCTCTTCTAAAAAGGCAATGAATCGTTATTTGAACAGGGCAGCAGCAGGTGTGCTAAGTTATGCGGATATAGCCATTTTCCTGGTTGAAGCTTTGCGTTGGACCGAAGAAGATGAATATGTGTTGAAAAGGCTTACTGAATTTGTAGGAGTAGTTGTGCTTGCTGTTAATAAGGTAGATCGAATCACGGATAAAGCTCGTTTACTACCTTTTATAGAGAACATAACACGCAAGCGAGATTTCACTGAGGTAGTCCCGATTTCTGGACTGACAGGTGATAATTTAGATGTACTTAAGAAAATAAGCAGCCAGTTGCTTCCAGTGGGCGATTATCTGTTCCCATTACACCAGCGTACTAATGCCAGTGAATACTTCCTAGCTGCTGAGCTCATCCGGGAAAAGCTGACTAGGCTACTCAGGGATGAGCTACCATATTCTTTATCAGTAGAAGTTGAAAAATTTGTCAAAGAAAGAAATTTGGTGCGCATTTTAGCAGTGATCTGGGTAGAACGTGAAACCCAAAAGAGAATTGTGATTGGCAAAAATGGAATAGTCTTACGCGATGTTGGCAGCCATTCCCGTGAGGCTATGGAACGATTGTTTGCCCGTAAAGTATTTTTAGAGACCTGGGTTAAGGTACGTGGAGGTTGGTCTGATGACGAACAGGCTCTATGCCGCTTTGGGTACACGGATTTCACCGATTAAATCGATCAGTTAGGCGGTATTTTTAATGCGTGTCCTATTACAACCAAGTTTTATACTGCACCATCGTTCTTACCTTAATACCAGCTTGCTGCTGGAAGTGTTTAGTCGTGATTATGGGAGATTAGGGATAATAGCGCGCGGGGCTGCATCCCCACGGTCTCAGCTGAAGGGATTGTTACAGCCGTTCGTGCCGCTAATACTATCTTGGACTGGACTTGGTGAATTGGTGACCTTAACAGCTGCTGAGGGTGAATCTGGATACCTTATATCTTTACAACAGCAGAATGGAGTGCTTGCCGGATTATACGCTAACGAGTTATTAGTACGGTTATTGCCGCGTTATGATCCACTCCCAGAATTGTTCTCTACTTATCAAACATTGTTATCTGAGCTTGTTACAGTATCTGAGGAGGAGCCAGCTTTACGCAGATTTGAAAAGAAATTGTTGGAAGAGCTCGGTTATGGTTTAACGCTAGATCGAGAAGCAGTCAGTGGTATACCGATTGTTCCAAGTGGACGTTACCGCTATATTTTGGATCGTGGACCATTCTCTGTAAACGGTACTGAATCTGGCGGCATACTTATTTCTGGCCAAGGGTTGTTAGCCTTACATGAAGGAGCCCTGGCAGATTCATCTGTATTAAAGGAAATAAAATGCTTGATTCGTGCTGCATTAGAAAAGCAATTGTGCGGACGGGTATTGAAGACACGGATGCTATACCATCGCAGAATCAAGTCAATAACCTGATTTAAGTGATTTCTTAATACACAATATAATGTACCCGGCAATAGCGCGTTAAATGGACTTTTTAGTCATTTCGTCTGAGAGTCTGCTGATATCATCCAATCTTAGGTGTTATGGCGATGATGGCACTAGCCAGGCACTCTCACTCTACGAAAGGAAAGGCATATCCTTCTTATCCTCTGCTTTCAAGTGTGCCCAATACCAACGATCTACACTACATTATATTTTAGAATCTCTAAGGTGTTCAGGCTGATAGGCTTTTTTGCTTGAATACAGCATGTTTAATTGTGTATTTTATCAGATGATAACTGATATTTGATCAATATCATCTCCGAAACTGCAACTTGAAAACCCCTCGTTAGTTGAAGCTAGCATTCTAAATTCCTAGAGAGAGAATGTGAAATATCTGATTAGAGTACTGCTCATGTATTGGTGTGTAATTGGTGGAAAGTGTGAATAAACAGTATACGTAGTTTGTAATCAGTTCTCGATAAGTCAGTGCCTTCCTATAAGCAGTCAGAATATGCTAAGTAATACGAATGGGAATAGGTATGGTTAGCCGTAAATTTTCTCCAGACTCCAAAAAACTCCTGGTGCGGAGGGGTAGATCACTATTTTCATTCATAGCTTTATTATTTCTATGCGGGATGTTTTTTTTAGCATTTGGAATTGGTATCTACATGCTGTATTTAGATAATTTTATTTGTGCTGAATTTGATGCTAAGCGTTGGGCCTTGGCTGCTAAAGTCTATGCACGTCCGCTTGAATTATTTGAGAGTATGTCACTTAATGCTGATGGTTTCTCTCAGGAACTTAATCTTTTAGGATATCGCAATGTGAATTGTCCAATCGAACAGATACAGACTTCTCTAGACAAGAGTATCAGGCACCAATTGCGCAAATTGAAGCGCAAACAGTATGATTTATGTACGCCGCCGCCAGGAAACAGAGAAAGTCATGTCATAAAACCAGGAAGTTACTCAAGAGATGGTGAGACTTTTGAGGTAATGACGCGCGACTTTTCCTTCTGGGATGGTAAAGAACAGATACGTAAGGTGCGACTGGTGTTTGCAGGTAACATTCTAGTAGATCTGGAAAGTCTAGATAAAAAAGAAAAGCCGGGATTATTGCGCCTAGACCCTCCGGAAATCGCTGGCATTTATCCATCACATTATGAAGATCGTATCTTACTTAAAGGCGATGGATTACCTACAGCACTAGTTGATACTCTACTGGCTGTCGAGGATCGTGCTTTCTTCAAGCATGCTGGAGTGAATCCTAAAGGTATAGTGCGAGCAATGTTAGCCAACTTACGTGCTGGTCGTACTGTGCAAGGTGGCAGTACTCTTACACAGCAATTAGTTAAAAGCATGTTTTTAAGTAACGAACGTAGCTTAAAGCGTAAGATTAATGAAGCATTGATGGCAATCCTAATAGATTCGCGTTATGGGAAGTACGAAATTCTCGAAGCCTACGCCAACGCTATTTATCTTGGACAGGATGGCAGTAGAGCTATTCACGGATTTGGCTTAGCAAGCCAGTTCTATTTTGGTGTGCCGCTAGAGGATCTTGATTTACATCAGATCGCATTGCTAGTAGGTATTATCAAGGGTCCTTCCTACTTTGACCCACGAAAGCATCCAGACCGTGCTAAGGAAAGGCGCTCTCTAGTATTAGAAACTATGGTTGAGCAAAATCTTATTAGTGCTGAAGATGCAGCATTAGCCAATGAAATGGCATTGGATGTTAACCAAAAGGTCACTAGCGGTATCACTGCATACCCAGCTTTCATAGAGTTAGTACAACGCCAACTGCGACAATACTATAAATCTGAAGATTTATTGACAGAGGGATTGCGGATATTTACCACACTCGATCCAAGTATCCAGAATCTTGCTGAGAGTACTCTAGAAAATGGGTTATCTCTTATGGAAAAAAACCAGATTAAAGCAAAGCCATTACAGGGTGCTGCTATTGTAGTTGATACATCAAGCGGTGAAGTACTTGCATTGGTTGGTGATCGTGAGCCGAAATCCACCGGGTTTAATAGAGCCCTTGATGCACAAAGGTTAGCTGGATCAATGCTGAAACCAGTTGTGTATCTGACCGCCCTTGAGCGACCAGATCGTTATACTTTAATGACTCTTATTAACGATAGCCCCATGGTTTATAGCGAAGGCGGCAGGCGTTGGATTCCAGCTAATTACGATAGGCGCTATCATGGCCGGGTAACCTTGCGAGATGCATTAGCCTGTTCTTACAATATTCCAGCGGTCAGGGTAGGTTTAGATGTAGATATTATAAATGTTGTAAAAATGCTCAAGCGATTAGGATTGAGTAGAGATTTGAAACCTTATCCATCGTTGTTGTTGGGTGGTGTGAGTATTTCACCGTTTGAGATTGCTCAAGTTTATGAAGGCATAGCCAGTGGAGGTTTTAATATTCCTCTGCGCGCTATACGAGAAGTGACCAATGCAACTGGGCAATCTTTGCAGCATTATCCATTGAATGTAGAGAAAGCAGTCGATCCTGGACCAGTCTATTTGGTTACTAACGCTATGCAACAAGTGGTTAAATCTGGTACAGCTAGTGTGATGAAAAGTAAATTGTCACCTGATCTGAATATCGCAGGTAAAACTGGCACGACTAACGATTACCGTGATAGCTGGTTTTCCGGCTTCAGTGGGGACCGGTTATCTGTAGTTTGGTTAGGGAAGGATGATAACAAGCCTACTGGTCTCAGTGGCGGTAGCGGTGCACTACGGGTTTGGATGGATCTGATGGCTGGGTTAAAGCTGGAACCGCTAGATGTCCCACTACCGACTGGTATAGAGGAAATCTGGGTAAACCCCAGAAACGGATTACGTCTAAGTCAAGGTTGCCAAAATGGTCAAATAGTACCATTTATAGCTGGTTCTGAACCGCAGAGCGCCATTTCATGTAGTACTAATCAAGTTATAATTAATCGATTAACAACTGGAATTGGGCCACAATCTAGTAGCAAGCAAGATACTAGTAGTGAGGAAATTAGTGATCTTTTCCATAGATTAATAGAATGAGTTTCCGATAATAGGGATATAATGGGAAATATATATATATTTATAATTTATAAAAAGTATTTTCCCCTATCGTAACAGTACGGATTTAATGCCGATATTCGTAGTTCCAACTAGCATGTGGTCTCAATCAGCGTAAATGTATCAAGATGCATGTATTTTCTTCCATTGGTTTCGAGCTGGGAGTATCGAGCTTTGTAAGGTGTGATTTTATGAATACATATTTAAAGCTGTGCCTTGGTGGTCTAGCGCTAGAGCTTATGCTAACAGCTTGTGCAGCTCCGCCTTATTTCCAGCAAAGACTCACAAAGCCAATCTCTAAGGCGCCAGTAATAGTGGATCGGCCCGCACTTAGGTCATCTGTGGTACAACGAGCGGAACCGATACAAGTACCTCAAATACCTAAGGAAGAAGATCAGTTAATTCCAAGGGAGTACTCACGCAATTTGGCTCCTAAAAAGATCGATATAGGACCTGACATGGCATCACAGCAACATCCTGCTGGTCAAGGAATAGGTGGTTATCAGGCTGGATCACGGCGCTTTATACAAAGTAGTGATCGTGACCAGTATCTAACCTATCCTCAATCGACTGCTGCATCACAGCAGCAGAATGAGTCTGTATTGCGATCTAACCAGGGTCATCATTTGTCAGAACTACAGGCGGTTCCTGCTTTAGTTCCACAGACAACGATCATACGCCGCGGCTTTAGGCAACAGAATGCAGCACCTGCTGCTGCAGCTCCGCAACCAACTACTATGTCTGAATCCCTAGATGCTCCTAAAGTGGCGACGGCAACTCTGCCAGTTCAATCTGAAATATCACATTTCCCCACACGCAGTTTAACCCAGCCTAGTTTTTCACAACCTTCTGATTTGCCACCAGCAGAAATTTCCCATGATGGAAACCAGGCAGTAGTTGCTTTGCTAGAGAGTGCGGATAGATACGTCAAGATCAATCAGCTAGATAAAGCTGGTGCAGCACTAGAGCGAGCACTGCGTATCGAGCCACGTAACGCTGGCATTTGGCATGACCTGGCTCAGGTTCGTCTACATCAGGGACAATATCAACAGGCTGAATCTTTGGCAACTAAATCTAACAACATATCTGGTGTCAACAGACTGCTTCAATCCAAAAATTGGAAGCTAATAAGCTCCGCCCGCAGAGCAGCTGGAAATATGTCCGGTGCTGAGGAAGCAGAAGTATATTCTTCGCGATTAACTCGCTGAACTCCTATAAATTTTTGAAAAATTGTATTTCTTAGACGGGCCGGTATTCCCGGCCCCGTGATTTTAGGAAAGCTAGGGTTTAGCCAGCTGGCAACATTTCTTTACTACTCTCTTAATCGGTTTCTTCCTACTAGATTTAGCCCATTTTGGCTACCCTAGCCTAAAAGCGGTGGCTGGTGATTTTTGCGCAGCACTAGCTGCATGATACATGATGGCACGTGTCCTTCTAAATGAACTGCACGGTAGGAGTAAACGCCATTGCACTATTGATACGTAGCGAACATGTCCAGAGAATAAAAGTGAATATGGTCCAAACGATCATGAACCAACCGATATCTTCATCTTCAGTATCAGCTCTGAATAGGTCGTATTTATTTCCAAGAAGCCTTAAGCACAAGGCAATCCAGAATCCACCATAAGATGGCATAGTAGCCGAAGTTGTTACCTGTTCTCATTTCTTGCAACCCGGGGATCCGTTCAACACCGCCGCAGATAAGGCATAGACTACAGGACTACAGGGCCAATGCTCGATACCCACCTAACATTATGGATTATGGAATTGCAGCATCAGGGTGCTCAGGCCGAACTCTGCTAAACCAACGAAACGACTGCTGGGTTTCCGGTTTTTTGTTCTGCCATAAGTTATTCCTTCCAATTTTTTCAACCTATACTGTAAGTTACTATGTCTACAGTCTGTTTTACGTTATCTATTCAATAGATTCCACACACCCAGACCCCTATAGGCACTCTATCGTTCATTCCAGAAATTTTCTTTATCTTTCTTTTATCCTAATTGCAGTGCTTATTTACAATATCCCTATTTAGAAGGAGCAGATAGCTACCCCTTCTCTTTCTCTTTCTACCGCCCTAGGCGTTTACGCTCACGTTCTAGCAACAACTTTTTTCGTAGACGTATAGATTTAGGTGTAACTTCTACAAGCTCATCATCTTCAATTAATCCCAGTGCTTGTTCCAAACTTAACTGTACAGGTGGAGTTAGTAAAATGTGCTCGTCTGAACCGGCAGCACGTATATTAGTGAGATGCTTAGCTTTTAGTGGGTTAACTACTAAGTCATTTTTACGAGAGTGTATACCTACGATCATACCTTCGTAAGCTTCATCACCTGGGCTGACTATTAACCGACCGCGGTCTTGCAAATTAAAAAGGGCGTAAGCAAGTACCTTGCCTGTAGAGTTAGAAATCAGCACGCCGTTAATTCTTGAGCCGATAGCAACTTTTTTAACTGGTCCATAACAGTCAAAAACATGGCAAAGTAGCCCATTACCAGAAGTAGCTGTCATGAATTCAGTCTGCAAACCGATCAACCCGCGTGCTGGAATCAGATAATCCAGGCGTACGCGGCCTTTTCCATCGTGTTGCATATCTAGTAAATCCCCGCGACGATTACCGATCTTTTCCATAATAGCGCCCTGGTGCTGCTCTTCACAATCAACAGTTAACTGTTCATAAGGTTCACAAGATTCACCGGCGATTTCTCTTATTATAACTTCCGGGCGAGATACCGCGAGCTCATAGCCTTCTCGGCGCATATTTTCAATCAGAACAGACAGATGTAATTCTCCGCGTCCTGAAACTTGGAATCTATCAGGGTTATCGGTGTCTACTACACGTAATGCTACGTTATGTAGCAATTCTCGATATAAGCGATTACGTAATTGGCGACTAGTAACGTATTTGCCTTCGCGACCAGCGAAAGGCGAGGTATTTACCTGAAATATCATGCTTATAGTCGGTTCATCCACCTGTAGCAAAGGCAATGGTTCAACAGAACTAGGATCACAAATCACATCAGAAATTTTTAAGCCTTCAATACCAGTAAATGCAATTATTTCACCAGCCGAAGCGGTCGCGAACTCAATACGTTCCAATCCTTGGAAGCCTAAAATTTGCAATATCCTACCATTTCTCCGATTACCTTTATTATCAAGAATTGCTACTTGCATGTTAGTTGTAACCTTACCACGGTGGATACGGCCTATGCCAATCAAACCAGTATAACTATTATAATCTAGAGAACTAACCTGTAGTTGAAATGTCCCATCGGGATCGACTTGTGGCGGACTGACATAGTCAATGATCGTCTTAAAGAGAGGTACCATATCTCCAGAACTTATGGTTTCTTCTAGTCCGGCATAGCCATACAGCGCTGAAGCATAGATAACAGGGAAATCAAGTTGTGCATAGTCGGCTCCAAGTCGGTCGAAAAGCTCGAAAGTGCGGTCCAAAACCCAATTTGGCCTAGCGCCTGGACGATCTATCTTATTTATGACTACAATGGGTCTGAACCCCATTGCGAAAGCTTTCTGAGTGACAAAACGAGTTTGTGGCATCGGACCATCTACTGCATCTACTAACAATAATACAGAGTCTACCATTGATAATACTCGTTCGACCTCACCGCCAAAATCAGCATGGCCCGGTGTATCTACAATATTGATGTGATAGCCTTGCCAATATAAGGCAGTGTTTTTAGCTATAATAGTGATGCCGCGTTCCCTTTCTAGATCACCTGAATCTAATATCCTTTCAGGTATTTCACCCCTGTCTCTCAGGGTACCGGATTGCTGCAATAGTTTATCCACCAAAGTGGTCTTACCATGATCCACATGGGCGATGATTGCGATGTTACGTAGTTGGCATTGTTGTTCGATCATGGCAGCCCTGTCAGGCGGAGGGAGGGAGGAGGAGGCTAACTGGCCCTGGCACTTGGCGGTAAAATAGCTACACAGACAATACCTGTAGGCTATGATTGGTATAAATATCTTACACTTACTGAGTGGTGATCAAAAAATATTAAATCACTTATGTTTTCCTTTTATAATAAAGTGGAATTTTATTCATCAACTTGCTCTAAACTAACAAAGCTTCTTTAGAATATTATAACACTACCTAACAACACTTTTGCTTTTTGTACAGATTGGATATTTGTAAGAAACATAATTTGCAAGAAAATTGGATACTCAATTATTTTCTAATTAATTTATATTTGTAGCGTGTAAATTCTAATTTGGTTAGATAAAATTTACTGTGAATCATAATAATTCTCGTGATGCTTACCTGTTGATGCTATTTAAATAAATTTGATGATATTTACAATCATACTATATAAAATATACATCTATACTCTCTATACTCTATGGTATGGCAGTGAATTGCATATTTAGCTATATGCGTTGTTAGTTAAATAAAGATTCTAAAAAATCTAAATATTTAAACCAACCAGTGCTCATACTAGCTTTTACTGGATATTTTTAGATAGTCTTTTAAATTTAATTTTCTGGTCTTCTACCGTTTTAAGAGTTTCTTCAACTTTATATAGTCTATTTAGCTTGACAACTAGTAGTAACTAGCAGTATAGGGCTCTTAATACAATTAGAGCGGGTGTGAAGGAAAAATCGACTAATAGTACGGCAGATTTCATTGCAGTAGCCCATTGTAGCATTCACCTACGCCAGTTCGGCAGCTGGCCTTCCTTGTGTAAGACCAGTTGCAGTATTAGGATTATTTATCAAATTAGGGAAAATTTGGCCATTTTTAACTAAAGAAATTAGCGTTTCATAGCCTCAAAAAATTCCTTGTTGGTTTTGTTAGTTCTCAGGCGCTCTAGCATAAATTCCATTGCTTGCAACTCGTCCATTGGATGTAGTAACTTGCGTAAAATCCACATTTTCTGCAGATCGTCAGGATCTGTTAGTAACTCTTCCCGGCGCGTACCAGAACGATTAATATCAATAGCCGGGAATACGCGTTTCTCAGAAATTCTCCTGTCGAGATGGATTTCCATATTGCCGGTACCTTTGAATTCCTCATAGATAACATCGTCCATGCGTGAACCAGTGTCAATCAGGGTAGTAGCTATTATAGTCAGTGATCCTCCTTCCTCGATGTTGCGCGCTGCTCCGAAGAATCTCTTAGGTTTTTGGAGTGCATTAGCATCTACTCCGCCTGTCAAAACCTTACCAGAGGCAGGCACTACAGTATTGTATGCACGGGCCAATCTGGTAATGGAATCGAGCAGGATTACAACGTCGCGTTTGTGTTCAACAAGGCGCTTGGCCTTATCATTAGCCATTTCTGCAACTTGAGTATGACGAGTAGCTGGTTCATCAAATGTGCTAGCGATTACTTCACCGCGCACCGAGCGCTGCATCTCAGTTACTTCCTCTGGTCGCTCGTCGATCAGTAGTACAATCAAATAGCATTCGGGATGATTAGTGGCGATGCTCTGTGCGATGTTTTGTAACATCATAGTTTTGCCAGCCTTAGGCGGTGACACGATCAAGCCACGCTGGCCCTTACCAATAGGAGCAATCAGGTCGATAACCCTTGCCGTGATATCTTCGGTACTACCATTTCCACGTTCTAGAGTCATCCTTACATCAGCATGTAAAGGTGTTAGATTCTCAAATAGCACCTTATTTTTGGATGCTTCTGGTGATTCAAAATTGATATCATTGACCTTGAGTAAGGCAAAGTAGCGCTCTCCTTCCTTGGGAGGACGAATCTTCCCACTTACCGTATCTCCAGTGCGTAGATTGAAACGGCGTATCTGGCTAGGGGAAACGTAAATATCATCAGGGCCAGCAAGGTAAGAACTGTCAGCTGAGCGCAAAAAGCCAAAGCCGTCCTGTAATATTTCTAGTACGCCATCTCCTGAGATATCTTCGCCACTTTTAGCGAGAGACTTGAGGATGGCAAAAATCACATCCTGTTTTCGGGAGCGCGCCGTACCTTCGAGTTTGAGTTCCTGTGCAATGGTAATCAGGTCGGCAGCAGATTTCTTTTTAAGTGCAGTTAGATTCATGGAAGCTACATGCTCAAAGCTGCTGGAGCTGTAAAAAACAACACCAGTGGAGGAGGGAAACAATCCAGAGTTCGCGTCTCAGAAAGAGGCCAAGAGCGGAATAGTATCAGGAACGATATCTGGGATGGCGAGCGCGGCGTGCTGCTTAAGCTAGCACGGCCGCGTGACGGCGTCTACCCTTTTAGTAAAGATAGAAAAACGCCATATACGAAAAAGTTTCACTGTAAACTGCTATCGAGGAAAGCGACTAACTGCGATTTAGATAACGCACCAACCTTAGTAGCTTCAACTTTACCATTATAAAATAGAATTAGCGTGGGGATACCACGAATGCCATATTTAGCAGGTATATTCTGGTTTTCATCCACATTCAACTTGCAGACTTTAATTCTATCAGCATATTCACACGCTATTTCATCCAAAATAGGTGCAATCATACGGCATGGTCCGCACCATTCAGCCCAGTAATCTACTAATACAGGCACTTTGGATTGCATCACTTCAACATCAAATGAATCATCAGTGATATGTAAAACTTGCTCGCTCATAGGATAATTCTCCAATTGCAAAAATTGAACTTACAAAAAACTTTGCTCTATAGGCGCCGTAGAATGCGGAGCATATGAGCAAATCTAAGAATAGGGATGGATCGCATGGATTCCAAGGTATTTTATAACAGACCCTTAAAACTAAGGGTATGTAGCTTTCGTTCGATAGAGAATATTGTGGCAAAATATTCAATAGGTGGGAAAAAATCTTTCTGATTAGCCCTCTAGTTTTGGATTCAGGCTTATTATTTGTATTGTTCTACTCACCTGCTGTTGCCGAAACGGGATGGATTGTTACTTATTTATGCAAAAAGACTATCTAACTCAAGTCCTTTTTTCATCGCTTAACTTAACTGATTCTTTACTGGAAAGTTTAGAAGATGCTGGGTTCTTTTACTGTACGCCGATTCAGGCTGCTACCCTACCACTCGCTCTAAATGGCCAAGATGTTGCTGGTCAGGCACAGACTGGTACTGGTAAGACTGCAGCGTTTCTATTGGCTACTATGCATCATCTAATGGAAACTCCAATCTCTGAAGAAGCTGTTGGCCCATGGGCTATCATACTAGCTCCCACCCGCGAATTAGCAGTACAGATTCACCGGGATGCCGAGTTAATAGGACGATACACCGGGCTTATATTCTCCGCGATATATGGTGGAACAGGTTATGAAAGCCAGCGCCGACATCTTGAAGGTGGTGTAGATGTTCTGATTGGTACTCCTGGTCGTCTGATTGACTATTTCAAACAGGGAATATATAGGTTATCCAATATTGAAGTAGTGGTCTTGGACGAAGCTGATTGTATGTTTGACCTTGGTTTTATCAACGATATTCGTTATCTTCTGCGTAGGATGCCACCAGCAGATCAGCGTATCAATATGCTTTTTTCCGCGACTTTAAGCAACCGTGTCATGGAACTAGCTTACGAGCATATGAATGCTCCTCAAGTAGTACGGATTGGTTCTGAACATGTAACAGCTGATAAAGTTAGGCAGGCACTCTACCATATTTCAGCACAAGAAAAGATTAGCCTACTATTTGGCGTATTACGTCAACATGAACCTAAGCGTACCATAATATTTGTTAACACCAAGCGAGCGGCAGATCGAGTTACCGGTTATCTCTTAGGGAATGGCTATGAAGCTGAAGTATTATCTGGTGACATACCACAGAATAAACGGTTGCGACTGCTAGAGTCGTTCCAACGTGGCTCTCTGCCGATTTTGGTAGCCACCGATGTGGCAGCGCGTGGCTTGCATATTCCAGAATTAACTCACATCATCAACTTTGATCTGCCGCAGGACCGTGAAGACTATGTCCACCGCATTGGTCGTACTGCCCGTATCGGAGCTAGCGGAGATGCCATCAGTTTTGTGTGTGAAGAATATGTCTATTCCTTACCAGATATTGAGAAATTTATCGGTCAGAAAATCCCAATATTACCTGTTACTGAAGAATTAATGCTTGAATATAAGCCACCAAAGCGACTAGACCGACGACGGCTACCTTCTCCTGGTAGCGAACATAGTAGACCGGGGCGAACCCAGCGTCGGCGGCCTGTCAACCGCACCTGAGACAAAATAGTAGTAAACTGGAAACATATAATGATGTGTGAATTATCCTTTTTTAGTAGAGGTTGTGTAGCAAGCGGCCATCCTAGCGTGACTGCAGCTGCCTGTACCATTCTAAGAGCTGGAGGCAATGCTTTCGATGCAGTAGTAGCTGCTGGGTTCGCAGCATCTGTTGCTGAACCCGCACTTACTAGCCTTGGTGGGGGTGGATTCCTTTTAGCCAGGACTGTACAGGGACAGTCGATACTGTTTGATTTCTTCGTGGATATACCGGGTAAGGGCTTAAATAGAAAATCAGAACCGAATCTCTTATCAGTTACGGTGCAGTTTCCCAGTAGCGATCAGGTTTTTAATATTGGAATGGGTGCGGTTGCCGTACCTGGCACTCTTAAGGGATATATACATGTGCAGAGAAGGCTAGGCCGGTTGCCATTGAGTGAGGTTCTCGCTCCTGCGATCAAATTAGCGCGTGATGGATTAATCATCAACTCTAAACAGGCATATTTCCTAGATTTGCTGTCGCCGATTATGACATCTACTGTTGTCGGATGTGCCATGTTTAAACCTGCTGGGGATTACCTACGTGAAGGTGATATATTCCGCAACCAGGAATTAGCCACATTTATGGAGACTTTGACCCACGGTGGTGAGCAGGAATTTTATGAGGGGGAACTGGCAAAGAGTATGGTCCGCAGTATGCTTGAAGGATCTGGATTATTAACTTTGGCTGATCTATCAGAATATCGTGTCATCGAACGAGAACCACTTTCAGTTAATTACCGTGGTCACCGCTTACTTACTAATCCACATCCATCTTTAGGTGGACCACTGATTATGCTATCTCTGCACTTGCTGGAAAGGTGCAGAGTTACCGATCTATGTTTTGGTTCCGCTGCTCATATTTCTTTGTTGGTCTCCATAATGCGGGAGATTGATTTCTATCGTGCAAGTGGATATCCAGACCTGGATGATGGATATAGCGTATTGCAAAGGCTTGAATTATCCTGTAATTCCTCTTTCTTAGGCAGCACAACTCATATAAGCGTCTATGACGCCGAAGGTAATGCTGCAAGTATGACGACCTCTAATGGTGAGGGTTCAGGTTGTTTCGCAGCTAATACTGGAATCATGCTTAATAATATGATGGGTGAGGATGATTTACATCAAGATGGGTTTCATGTCAGACTTCCAGGAATGCGTGTAACTTCGATGATGGCACCATCGCTGTTACTAGTTGGTGACAAGCTACAGCTGATATTAGGTAGTGGCGGTAGCAAACGTATACGCTCAGCGATAATACAAGTTATATTTAATATCGTTGATTTAGGTTTTGACCTCCGTACGGCTGTGGAAGCACCTCGACTGCACTGGGATGGCCATCAAATTCAAGCAGAGCCAGGGTTCGAAGATGCAATATTAGCATCTCTGGCCACGCGCTGGCCGGTTAATTGTTGGAAAGTACAAGATATGTATTTCGGTGGTGTCCATGCAGTGTCGGCTAGCGGTGAAGGAGTTGGAGATCCGCGGCGTGGTGGTCATGCTGCAGTGGTCTATTGATTTACAACCTTTTATATCAACTAGGCCATATCTATCCATAGCGTCTTACCGTAAGATATGATGTTGTTGGTCGATTTATTTACAAGGTTTAACTTACTACCAGTTAATATAAAAAAACTGTTGTTGTGTTAGTGAGGAGCGCCGAATATGGCGGATATTTTCCCAGTTACCGCCTTAGTAGTCCCAGATGGGATTCAGGGTTTAATTTTCGATTGCGACGGTACTTTAGCTGATACCCTTACATTACATTATATAGCCTGGAAACAGTCTTTTGCAGAACTTGGTCTGCCATGCCCTCTAGCATTTATGATCCAGCACAATGGTAAGCCCACTGAATTGATTGTTTCCTTATACAACGAGGAATTTAAGCAGAATGTTGATACTGTAAAGTTTACAAAGAAAAAAGAACAGCTGGCTTATGCTCTATTGGAAAAAACCAGACCGCTAGAGCCAGTTGCAGCTGTGGCCAGGTTTTATCATCATCGACTGCCAATGGCAGTCGTATCTGGTAGCAATCGTAGAAATGTGGAACGGGCATTACAGTCTGCCGGGTTGTTAGATCTATTTTCTGTTGTTTTAACTGCAGATGACGGTTTCCCACCTAAGCCAAATGCTAGGTTGTTCCTGGAGGCAGCTCACCGATTAGGCGTTTCTCCCGCTGCTTGTCAGGTATTCGAAGACGCCGACTCAGGTTTAGAAGGAGCACGCTGTGCTGGCATGCTAGCGACTGATGTTCGTCCATTCGGCGGAGGCTGGAGTTCTATTGAGAGGGATTTGATATAGTGCTGTAAGAATATTAATTTCCCTTTTATGAGATATGTTCATTAAGACCTTGTAGCACTCTTAATATCCCAGTTGGGATGTAAGTGTGACTTAATTGTAGTGTGACTTGATCTGTTATAACAGATCTCTCTAGTGTGAGGCTTGTATATGGCAATTAAATGGAAGGTCCTGTCTTGAGTTAGCAGAATTAACATCTTAGATAGTGGTACTATAATGGCATGCATACCCACTTTTTTTGGTATTTGTATAGGTAAGTACTTTATGCCTATCAATTAAGAAATAACTTGCATAAGTGCTGAATTTTCAACTACTAGGATTGAACTATTATGCCTATTCGTCCATTCGAACAGTATATACCAAAGATTCACCATACTGCTTTCGTTGATGATACTGCAGTGGTGGTTGGTGATGTCGAAATTGGTGAAGATAGCTCCATCTGGCCGTTATGTGTAATTCGTGGCGATATCAACAGTATCTACATTGGAGCGCGCACTAATATACAGGATGGCACTATCATCCACGTTACACATAGTAGTCGCTTTTGTCAGGGTGGTCAATCAACAACCATTGGCAACGATGTAACTGTTGGCCATAGGGCTATCCTACATGCTTGTACAATCGAAGATTTTTGCTTGATTGGTATGGGTGCGATCGTCATGGATAAAGCAGTGCTGCGGCACCGTATAATAATCGGCGCTGGTAGTTTAGTACCGCCTGGTAAATTACTGGAGAGTGGATTTCTTTATGTCGGCAGCCCAGTTAAGCAGGCGCGCCTTCTTAATCAACATGAATTGGAATTCCTAGAGTATTCAACTCATAACTATCAAATCTTGAAAAACCGGTATAGCAGTATGCTAGTACAGCCTCTTTAAAGGAAAAGGAATTTGCTTCAGGGTGATGCATATACTAGATTTTCTACCTTACCCATAATAAAAAAGGACTAAGTCGGTTTGGTTTTTATAAATCCAGTGGTATACTGGTGTACTATATTGTGGTTCTACTAGCTACTACCCCACACAGCCACCCCCACTGTGTGGCATAGCAGAGAATAAGAATATGGGGTGGTTGGTGGGTAGTCAGGAATATGACACCGCTATGTCAGTGGCATTTCTGGTAATTGTTTCAATTTCCAAATCTCAGAATTATATTCCAGCATAGTCCTGTCAGTAGAAAACTTGCCACTAGTAGCTGCATTAATAATACTCATCCGTGTCCATGAATCCACATCTTTATAAGCGCGCGCCGCGCGCTGTTGGGCTTCTATAAAAGACCGTAGGTCCGCGATGGTAAGCCAAGGATCGTGCGGACTAGTTAAGGAATGTAGGATAGGGTCGAATACACCCTGTTCGAACTGGTTGAAATGCCCAGTTTCTAATAAATGGACGACGCGTCCGATATCTTGATCACTGTGAATAATATTCCACGGGTTGTAATCTCGCCGCCGTTCTTCAACTTCCTGGGCTGTCAAGCCGAATAAAAAGAAGTTCTCTTCTCCGCATTCTTCACGTATCTCAATATTAGCACCATCTAATGTCCCAATGGTGACAGCACCATTCATCATGAACTTCATATTGCCTGTACCTGAGGCTTCCTTGCCAGCAGTAGAGATCTGTTCAGAAAGATCAGTACCAGGACAAACAGCTTCCATAGCAGATACTCGATAGTTAGGTAGGAACGCTACCTTGAGTTTTTCTCCTACATCAGGGTCTTCATTGATTACCGTAGCAATATTATTGACTAGTTTGATAATCAGCTTAGCCATATAATAACCAGGTGCCGATTTTCCACCGATTAGGACACAACGCGGTGTCCATCCTATGGTATCACCTCTTTTAATTCGGTCGTATAGGTGGATGACATGTAGGAGGTTTAGTAACTGTCGCTTATATTCGTGAATACGTTTTACCTGAACATCGAATAACGCTTTAGTGTTGAAAGTGACACCACAATCGTTTTCGACTAGGCTAGCCAGTTTAACTTTATTATCGTGCTTGACTTCACGCCAACTCTCACGGAACCGCGTGTCGTCAGCATATGGTATAAGCTTACGTAACTCGTCTAAATTTGTAATCCAACTAGACCCGATAGTTTCGGTGATCAATTGGTTCAGACCATTATTACAATTAGCAAGCCATCTGCGTTGAGTAACACCGTTAGTTTTATTATTGAACCTATCTGGCCACAATTCATAAAAATCGCGGAATAATCCTTGCTTGAGCAGATTTGAATGCAGTGCAGCAACTCCATTAACCGAAGTACTACCTACGATAGCCAGATAAGCCATACGTACTTGTTGTTCATAGCCCTCCTCGATCAAGGACATACGGCGCTGACGTTCAATATCACCTGGCCAGCGACGCGCTACTTCAGCTAGGAAACGAGCATTAATTTCATAGATAATGTCTAAGATGCGCGGCAGCAAATAGCGGAACATCCGTACTGGCCAACGCTCTAATGCCTCTGGTAGTAGAGTGTGATTTGTATAAGCCATTACCTTGCTAGTGATTCCCCATGCCTCTTCCCATTTTAGACCATGCTCATCAAGCAATAGATGCATCAATTCAGCAACACTAATTGTTGGATGTGTGTCATTGAGTTGGAAACAATTTTTAGCAGCGAACTGGATAAAATTTTCACCGTTCACGCGTACCCATTGCCTGAGCACGTCTTGGATACTAGCTGAAGCTAGAAAATACTGTTGGCGCAGCCGCAACTCCTTACCACTTTCTGTAGCATCGTTGGGATAGAGCACCATTGTAATGTTTTCTGCCATGTTCTTTGCGCCGACTGCTTCAGTGTAGCTACCGGAATTGAAATCCTCAAAGTCGAATTCATCAGTAGCTTTTGCCGACCATAGGCGTAAAGTATTCACTGTGCCATTTTTATATCCAGGTATTGGTACATCATAAGGAACTGCTAAAACGTCATGAGTATCGATCCAGCGCCAACCCATCTCACCGTCTATCTTCATATAACTTTCGGTGCGCCCACCATACTTGATGCGCTGTGTATACTCTGGTCGCTCTAATTCCCATAGGTTACCGCTGCGAAGCCAGTGATCTGGTTCTTCAACCTGATATCCGTTCTCGATACGCTGTCGAAACATGCCATAAGCGTAACGAATACCATATCCAACTACGGGCAAGCGCAGTGTAGCGCAACTATCCATAAAACAGGCTGCTAAACGTCCCAACCCGCCATTACCTAACCCAGCGTCATTCTCGCACTCTACCAATTCTTCCAATGTGAGTCCCATTTCGTATAGTGCTTTGCTGATTTGGTCAGTGACACCTAGGTTGAGCATAGCATTACTCAATGTACGTCCCATCAGGAATTCCATAGACAGATAGTAGGCTCGCCGCACACCTCCTTCTGCCTCATAAGCATAACGAGTATTCTTCCAACGTTCCCACAACCGGTCGCGTAAGGTAATTACCAAGGCTTCATACATATAGTGAGCATACTTGGTGTGTCTATCACGACCTAGGGTATGACTGAAATAATGTCGGAAGTCAGCAGTAATGCTTTCGGAATCCATACCCAAGGGAGAGAGTTCGGTCAACCAGGCTGCTGGAGTGCTCTTTTCTAACATTTTAATTGACATAGAAATTAGATCCGTACGTTTTCTTAGTTATCGGAAACACCTGCTGGTGTAAGATGAGCATTAGTGACACCTTCCGGTAGGGACCAGTAGCGGTCTGCAACAGGTAATTAAACCATAGTTGGACTGTTGTTAAATTCAAGTATGGTCATCAATAACGTTGTAATTACGATTAGATTAAAGATAGGTTGGAATTTAGATATTTAATTTTCTGTTAAAAATATATGTGTCTCCAGGTTTGAGTAAATTCAATCGAGGAAATTAGCGGCTTGCTCATGAGTTTAAATGAACCCAGCGCTGCCACGATCCGTTAGTTGTGGATGCCCAAGGTTATCTGGTATGCAAGCAAGTGTATGAAAAGGATCGATGCTACTATTATTACTGCAACACCAGTCTCCTCATCGGGAAACTCAGGTATAAACCCGAGCGCCTTGTATTAGACATTAGACATCTTGAATGACTGGCTACTGTTTTGAGGTCTTATAGGGTAAGAATCTGTGTGACAATAGCCGCTTTCACAAATTGCCGATCACTTTCAATCAGCTTGTAAACGGCTATATTAAGTGTAACACACAGCCATTCTACTATAAAAACGCTTCTGCAAGTCAAGAAAAACCATTGAAATATAAACAGAAAATATTCAGGATATATAAGAAATATCTGCAACCAAACATCTATATGTTGCTATTTTGGGCCATAGATTTATGCATTTAGCACATGTGACGCGACACCTTTACGCTTTTCAAACATGCTGGTCAAATGTATCACTTAATGGACATTAAAATCTGTCAGAGGATGTATTACGACAACTTATAGCGCAATTTTCATTTTTCATGCGAGATGGGAAATATTACTGTCTTTGCAAAAGATGCAAGAGATTTTATTGTATATTGCATCTAGTGTTAGTAAATGTTCCTTTCTAAGATCCCGGCTGGGGATGTCAAATC
>CAIRZE010000116.1 GCA_903882995.1 uncultured Candidatus Competibacteraceae bacterium | reverse complement strand
TATCACTTACCAATGGATGTACATCCAGAACTCGGCAATAACGCTCAATTAGCCCATGCCTTAAAACTCAATATCTCTGGTACTATTGATCAATCCAGGTTAGTAATGATTGGAACACCATCCTCTCCATTATCTGGAGAGGCTTTCGCTAACTACATAGCATGTCAGCTTGGTAGGAGCCCATTGTATATATCTGGAGGAGGTAACAAGCTGATTAAATGCCTAGCCTGGTGTACAGGGGCAGCACAATCTTATATAGAAGTTGCTTTTGAAGCAGGTGCAGACGCCTTCCTAACTGGAGAAATTTCAGAGCAGACAGTACACTTTGCACACGAGAACGGCTTACACTTTTTCGCAGCTGGCCACCATGCGACTGAGCGCTACGGAATACAAGCCCTCGGTGCCCGTCTGTCAGAAGAGTTCGGTCTAAAATTTATCTATATGGATATATATAACCCGGTCTAGGTCTAGATCACATACTATTCCTCAAATAGCAGTGTTTCTCTCTGCATCTGTAAAATACTCTCAATTAAGGCTATACATATCCATAACTCTTATGATTTCAATAGGGTTCCTTGAGAAATAACTTTTTAGTTCTCTCCATGAGACAAATGCTCTGTAGAAGAGATTTCTTTCAGCTGAGTATAACAATAACTACTAACACATAGACCCTGATCCCTTTCGTGAGGTATAGTTTCAACCAGATGTGAGCACTCACGGTTTTCGCTTCTATAAGCGCCTACCACCATGTACCATGTAAAAGATCACTCTTCGATTTCAGCAGAATCTGAATCAGCGTCGCTCAAGATAGAGAGACGTACATACTTACGAAGTAAAGGCCTGGATTCTAAATATAAGTCCATACGTCTGAGATAAAAATCCAAAAATTTATATAACATTAAAAAGGAGACTGCGTATGAGTACGGTAGATGACATCGATCTCGGCAGGCGCCGATTCTTGACCGCTACAGCTACAGTAGTCGGTGGCGTCGGCGTCGTGTTTGTCGCCGTCCCATTTTTGAAATCCTGGTCGCCCAGCGAACGTGCCCAGGCTGCTGGGGCGCCGGTAGAAGCCGACATCAGTAAACTAGAAGATGGCGCTATGATTACCGTCGAATGGCGCGGAAAGCCTGTCTGGCTACTAAAACGTAGTAAAAAAATGTTAGAAGATTTATCAACATTTAAGAATGAGTTACTCGATCCTAATTCTAATGCAACTAGCCAGCAACCAAATTATGCTCAGAACGCCACACGGTCTATCAAGCCAGATATCCTCGTGCTTGTCGGTATTTGCACGCATCTAGGCTGCTCGCCGGCCTTTCGTCCAGAATCGGCACCGGCTGACTTGGGACTAAGCTGGAAAGGTGGTTTCTTCTGCCCATGTCATGGTTCCCGATTTGATTTAGCAGGCCGTGTTTATAAGGGTGTTCCAGCACCATCAAACCTAGAGGTACCACCCCACCGGTACCTTAGTGACACTCGTGTGTTAATTGGAACTGGTCCGGAGGCTGTGTAATGTCAAACACACAAGGTACGACAGGTCTAATTGGTTGGATCGATGAACGTTTCCCTTTGACGAAGTCGATTCGTGAGCATTTAACTGAATACTATGCACCTAAAAATTTCAATTTCTGGTACTTTTTTGGTTCACTAGCACTATTGGTATTAGTTAATCAGATCTTGACAGGCATCTGGTTAACCATGAACTACAAACCTTCGGCCTCTGAAGCGTTCGCTTCGGTCGAGTACATTATGCGTGATGTAAATTGGGGCTGGTTGATCCGCTATATGCATTCGACCGGTGCTTCAGCTTTCTTTATAATGGTCTACTTACACATGTACCGCGCACTCATTTACGGTTCGCACAAAAAACCAAGGGAATTACTGTGGATATTTGGAGTGGTAATTTTCCTTTGTTTAATGGCAGAGGCATTTATGGGTTATCTGCTGCCATGGGGTCAGATGTCCTACTGGGGTGCACAGGTGATTATAAATCTGTTTAGTGCGCTTCCCGTTATTGGACAAGATCTATCGGTATGGATTCGCGGTGACTACGTGATATCAGATGCCACGCTGAATCGCTTCTTCTCTTTACATGTTATAGCCTTACCGCTGGTTTTAATCGGACTGGTGTTCGTTCACATCCTAGCACTGCACGAAGTTGGATCAAATAATCCAGATGGCTTAGAGATCAAGAAACTAAGAGACAATAAGGGGATACCGTTGGATGGTATCCCATTTCACCCATACTATACTGTTAAGGATCTATTTGGCGTGGTGGTATTCCTACTATTTTTTGCAGTGGTTGTTTTCTTCACGCCGGAAATGGGCGGTTACTTCCTAGAACACCCCAATTTCGATCCAGCTGACTCTCTAAAAACCCCGCTGCATATTGCACCGGTCTGGTACTTCACTCCATTCTACGCAATGCTGCGTGCTGTACCTTCCTTCGCGGGTACACAGGTTTGGGGTGTTCTAGTTATGGCTGCTGCCATCTTCATCCTATTTTTTCTGCCTTGGTTAGATCGCAGCTCGGTGAGGTCGATCCGCTATCGTGGCTGGTCCTTCAAGCTGATTCTGACCGCATTCTTGGTATCATTCCTGATATTGGGTTATCTAGGCGCCCTGCCGACTACCCCAGCACGGACTACAATGGCTCAGTTCTGTACAATTATCTATTTTGCCTTCTTCTTCCTGCTACCGGTCTTACCGGTCTTTGAAAAGACCAAGTCTGTTCCGGAAAGGGTGACCTGGAAATGAAAAAAAAGATACTTGCACTTGTGCTTCTAATACTAACATCTTTAAGCAGTACGGCTGAAGGAGAGGAAGGCTATGTATTACAAAAGGCACCGATTGATCTATACAATAAAGCTTCGCTGCAAAAGGGCGCTAAGCTATTTGTCAACTACTGTATGGGCTGTCATTCACTTGAGCACCAACGATACAATCGAATGGCCCGTGATATAGGGTTGACTGATGCCCAAGTCAAGGAGAATCTAATCTTCACTGATGCTAAAGTTGGCGAACTTATGAGAAATTCGATGCCTAAGTCCGATGCAAAAAGATGGTTCGGCGTCGCACCACCTGACTTGAGTTTAATTGCTAGAGCAAGAGGTGTAGATTATCTATATACCTATCTCCAGACTTTCTACCTGGATCCTACTCGGCCATTTGGTGTCAACAATGCAGTGTTTCCGAATGTTGGGATGCCTCATGCAATTTGGGAGCTACAAGGGTGGCAAAAACCAGTATATGAGTCCGGTTCAAGTAAGTCTGGTGGTGACAATAAGGTTATTAGTGGATTTGAATTAGTTGAACCTGGCCAAATGAGCACACCTGAATTTAAAGAGGCAATAGCGGACCTAGTCAATTTTCTTGCCTATGTTGGTGAACCAATCCAGTTAGAACGTCAGCGAATCGGAGTCTGGGTTGTACTATTCCTATTTCTGGCAAGTGTGGTTTTCTACCTTCTAAAGAAGGAATATTGGAAGGACATACATTAAAATTAATATTGTGGTTTCATCGGAGTTCAGTAGAGTTTTATATATTCCTATCCTCCGATGAAACCAACCGTAATCGATAGATTTGCTCTAACTCAAAACTAAACATCATGACTTCGAATCGTCCCTATCTAATCCGTGCTTTATACGAATGGATTGAACATAATGGGTTGACACCATATCTTTTAGTCAATGCCGAATTCCCTGGTGTAGAAATCCCCAAACAATATGTGCAAGATGGACATATTGTATTAAATATAAATGCAGTAGCTGTACGTGATTTGCGTCTAGGAAATGATTGGATCGAATTTAATGCACGCTTTAGTGGTATAGCACGGACTGTTTGTATTCCTATGGCCGCCGTGTTAGCTATTTATGCACGTGAGAACGGTCAAGGAATGTCATTTAGTGATGAGAAATGTGGTGGCGATGATCCACCACCACCTGCATCAAGCTCACCGCGTTCAGATAATAAGAACACTACAAACCGTCCTGAAGGCAGGCCAAAGCTAAAAATTGTGAGGTAGAGTAAAGGATGAATATTTTAGTTAAAGTTCTCGAATAAGGTTACCACACGGTGTATTCCACTAATCTGGCTAGCTATATCTACTACAGCATCAGCTTCCTCTTTCCTTATAAGTCCCATGAGATATACAGTGCGATTTTCGGTTACTACCTTCACTCGTGAAGGATCAAAATCCTGAATTCGGATTTTGAGCAAAGCAGCTTTAACTTTGGCGGTCAATAAACTATCAAGTCCTTGTGCTGAAAAAGAGAGCTTTGGCGACCTGACTACCAGTTCGTTATATAATTCCCTGACTGGTGGTGTGATGTTAAAAACGATAGATCCTGCCCCTTGCTTTATCAGCTCTGAAGCTGCTGTGCCGGTAAGCAAGACTTTACTATTATAGCTAGTAGTATCTATCCAGTTACCAGGAGGTAGTTGATGATTAAGTGCTTTATGAACTTTAAATTCAATAGTCTGATCATCCATGATTGTTCCAGCAGTTCTACGATCATGTGCCATGGTTCCGATGGCAACACTGCCTAATAATATTGCCGCACAACCGCTTAAATTAAAAAGCGTTGTTGATATCAGCACATAATAAGCTAATAGCCTAAAGTGCCACAATTCCTTCATTATTATTACTCCATGCTAAAAACAGCTAATCGTCACCAACGCCAGATCACTGTAAAATATCAATTATTCAGAATATTTTCTGAAATAACATTAAAGAGTTAGAAAATAATCAAATAAAATTGACTAAGATGTTATTAGTAGTTGGTCATCATAAATTGATTGGTATATTGGATAGTGGGACTGTATCGATAAAATTTTATGGAGATTTTTAGAGTATGAAAATCCAACGGTTATCTCTAGCAGCTGGTGCAAAGGCTGCAACTGGCCTAGCTGTTATAATAGACGTTTTTCGCTCGTTTTCGAGCGAGTCTCTAATGATACATCTCGGCGCTGCACGACTTTTCCTCGAAAAGGATATCGAGCGTTGTTTTTCACTACGTGGTGATGCGTTACTAGTCGGTTCCTACAACGAAGATCCTATCCCAGGCTTTGACATGATAAATTCCCCATATAGGATCATCCAAGCCGGTGCAGATTACTTCCGCGGTAGGACAATAATCCACCGCTCTACTTCTGGAGTAGGAGGAGTTCCAGCAGCTTTAGAGCAAGCTGAAGAAGTATTGCTAGCTTCTTTTATAAACGCTCGAGCGACTGCTGACTATATAAGACAGCGTGATCCAGAAAAAGTCTGTCTGGTCGCGATGGGCAGTCAGGCCATTACTCACGCGCCAGAAGATGAGTACTGTGCAGATTATCTGGAGAGCCTTCTTAATGAAGAAGAACATGCCTCATATGATCATATAGCCGCACTCACTGCTATTTTGGCGCATCATAACGCTCGCAAGTATCTCGATTTTAATGATCCGAATATACCAAGTGAGGACATTATTCTATGCCTTCAAAGGGACATAGTAGATTTTGCGTTACGCGCCTCACCCTCACAGTATGAGAACTTGATTGAAGCTGTACCAATTCAAATTAGCTCTAGGATCTAACTGGACATTATAGACAGGACAAATAACTAAGGTAAGTAATGGTCACATTTTTTAGAGAACGACGACAACTGCGATGATAGTGCTAGATGACAGCTAGATATTAATAGTTCTTCGTTTTGCTCTGCAATAAGTCTGAGCCCATAAAAAACTAGATTTGGTTGCAATTGAAACTTACCTAGCAGATAAGCAGAAATCATCTCTGCTCCTCCTCCAGTTAGAAATCGTATTCCTGGCCCAACGGTTGCCATCATTCTATCAGTAATACCGTCTATAGTAGCGGCAACTGCATAGATTGTACCACCCCAGACGCAATCACGAGTGCTTTTACCAAATAAGCAAAACTCTCCCTGTTCAGATAAAATTTGCTGGGTCTCTCTATACAATGCCTGACGCATCAATTGTATTCCTGGTACAATCACGCCTCCAAGATGTTGGCCATTAGCGGCTATAGCATCAATAGTTAGTGCAGTACCACAATCTACCACATAACAAGTCTGTTGTGTTAAAGCTCTAGCAGCGATCATTGCTACCCAGCGATCAGCACCTAACCGGCCTGGTTCTGCATACGCATTTTTAACGCCACATGCCGTTGCAGTAGCAGTCACGAACTCAGCCTCGATAGCCCAATTTTTCATGATCCACTTGGTGAGTGCGGAACTTGCCTCTGGTCCAGCAACGCTAACTATTAGAACCCGTGCCGGTCTTGGCAAATTTATCCACTGGTGCGAGGCAGAATCTATCCATTCCTGACTTCTATAATGAAATAGACCATCCTGTATAAATATTCCATCTTCGTAGGTTACCCATTTTATCCGGCTGTTACCAACATCCGCTAGCAAAATCATTCATCTATTCTCAAGCTGATTTCACCACCGCGATAAGGAATAAATTGACCGCTTTGAGTTTCCAAAAGTAACGCACCAGTTGCATCTACCCCCTTTGCGATACCAGTGACAGTAGCATTTGGTAGTTTTAGGCATACGCGCTTACCAAATGTCAGATCAAAACATGTCCATTCATTAGCAAACCCAGAGAAACCATCACTCTGAAACCGTATAAAGGCAGTAATTAATTCATTAATTAATAGAGCAGCTAATCGATTACGGGAAATTTGAACATTGACCCCTAGAACTTCCTGCAGATCGACCCAAGGCTGATCGATTAATTCTCCATCCTGCTGTGATAAAGCTATATTTAACCCAATACCGGTAACAACGCGAAAGCTTTCCGCTATACTACTACTAGACTCTAGTAGAATCCCACCTAATTTACGCTTGCACCACCAAACGTCATTTGGCCACTTTAAGCCCACTTCATGAACACCAAAGTCCCGTAAGGCTCGAGCAACAGCAATGCCAGCTACTAGACTTAGACCGCTGAGCGCTTCTGGTAGACAGTTAAACCTCCAAAGCAAAGATAGTGCTAAACTACCACCCTCGAAAGTAGTTATCCAACGCCGCCCCTGCCGCCCTTTGCCTGCTGTCTGCTGTTCAGATATGCAAACCACACCACTATCTCGACTGCCCTCTTGTGCAGAGGCAAAAAGATAGTTACTTGTAGATCCTAAAGTCTGGAATATTTCCAACTGTTTCAATCCTGTATGAGCAATTTCAGAGAGTCCAGCTAGGATACAAGTCCGATCTAATTGCTCCTGCATCATGCTTATTTATCCGCTTGTGCCCTTAGTACCCTTAAAAAGGTTTTCCCTTTTAAAAACATGACCATACCATGTATGGATCTCTAATCCTGAAGCGCTATTTCCAAGAAGAATACAATTTCAATCTAATAGATAATACAAGCTCGGACCTGTATGGTATTGGCATGCGGCTAGGTAACTTTTATAAAGCTATCAGTATGTGAGATGCATAATGGTCAAGCATCAAGGCGGTGAATAAACCAAATAAATAAAATATAGAAAAACTAAAAGTCGGCAAAGCTAAACACTCGTCACCGGTAGTGTATAACTTTATAGCATAGGTCAGAAACCGTATCCCAAGGGCAATAGCACAGATCAAATAAATGCAACCGCTCATACCAGTCAAGAATGGCATAATTGTAATTATGAACAGCAAGATCGCATAAAGTAAGATATGTAGTCTAGTAAATTCTACACCATGGGTTACAGGTAACATAGGGATGTCAGCGTTGGCATATTCGTGACGACGGTGAATGGCCAATGCCCAGAAATGGGGTGGCGTCCAAACGTAAATGATCAAAAATAGTAACAAAGCACCCGAATCAACTTGACTGGTAACTGCAGTCCATCCCAAAAGTGGAGGAGCTGCTCCAGCTGCACCACCTATAACGATATTCTGGGGGGTAGCCCGTTTGAGAAAAAGAGTATAGACGACTGCATAACCGATTAGCGAAGCAAAGGTCAGTACAGCGGTGAGTAAATTGGTAAAAATCAGCAGTAGCCCAAAACCACACAAGCCGATAAATGAAGCAAAGATCATTACCTGCCGGGACTCTAGGTGTCTACTTGGCAACGGACGGTTTCGTGTACGTGCCATAATTGTATCAGCTTTCCTATCCACTAAGTGATTAATAGCTGCAGCTGACCCTGCAGTCAGCCCAATTCCCAAGGAACCAAAAAATAGGATATCTAAAGGTACCATATCAGGTGTGGCTAGCAACATACCACCAATAGCAGTGAAAGTAATAAGAGCAACTACACGAGGTTTGGTCAATTCCAGATAGTCCCAGCTATGGCGACGTAAACTATCACGCAAATTATGTATAGCAATTAAATTCATAGTGATTTATTCACCGGCCGCAGCAGATGGTTTATAAATACTAAGATAAGCAGTAGTAATGCTGCTCCGCCATTATGAGCAACAGCTACCGACATTGGAAGAGAAAGGAACACATTTGCTATACCTAAAGCTAACTGAACGGTTAACAGCAAGGCCATAGTTAATCCTGATAATTTGATTATCTTGCTTTGACTGAGAGTCACTAGACGCCAAGCTAGCCAGCTAATATAGAGCCCTACCACTAGGGCACCAATCCGATGTATTAAGTGAATGGTGACACGGGCATCATTATTCAGTACACCGCCCTCATAGGAAACGCTATTGCCATGCCAAATGACAAAAGCCTCTTTAAAATTAGTGGGAGGCCACCAATAACCCTGACAAGTTGGAAAATCTGGACAAGCTAGGGAGGCGTAGTTTGCACTAGTCCAAGCGCCCAATGTTATCTGAATAACCAATATCAGTAGCCCTACTAGCGCATAATTGCGCATCGCATAATTAACAATAGGTGTAGTATCCTCGCCATATCTACCTTGACGCAATACTATCCAGGCTAGAAGACTCAATGTCGCCAACCCACCCAATAGATGAGCCATAACTACTACTGGTTTCAACTGTAAAGTTACTGTCCACATACCTAACATAGCTTGGAATAACAGCAGCGCCAATAAGAGTAACGGAAGAATCACTGGTTGTTCAGTGTAAGATCGATTGCGCCAAGCTGAAACTGTTAGCATCAATATAAGTATACCTAGAGTACCAGCAGCATAACGGTGAATCATCTCTTTCCAAGCCTTAGCAGGCTCAAACAGGCGATGTGGATAGCTTACTGTTCCATTTTCATCAGCAATTATTTGATATTCTTCATTAGGGATGTCTAAATGACCATAACAACCCGGCCAATCCGGGCAACCTAAGCCGGCATCCGACAATCTGACATAGGCGCCTAAAATGATCACGATAAAAGCAAATACCAAAGATACCCAAGATAGGCGGTGAAAAAAGGTATATCGAGACTTAATCATCCGATTTTTGACCACTTTAAAAGATGTTGTAGATCTTTGAGTAAACCATTAGGCTCAGTGTTGACTGGATAGCGCATTAGTAAATTGCTTAGCGGGTCTAATAAATATAACCAGTCCCCAGTCTGGCCCGGTTGAGCGAATGCAGCCAATAAAGAACTTTTGCTGGTAGTATCAGCTACACCGACGGTAATTCTTGGGTGTTCGGCAACTAACCATTGATGCATTCCAGAATCTGGAAGACTCTCCAGTAAAAATAAAGCCTCAACTCGATCCATATCCTTACCTAAGGCTAATCTTACTTGACTCATGTAGTATAGGCTAGTTCGACAACGGACATCGCAGGTATCAGATGAGCTACTTATATAGGCTAGGATCCAATGCTTTCGGTACTTCTCAGGTATAGGTGATCTATTTATATCTAGGATATTAAAATTTAAGTCGAGTGGACGAACAGGGTCTAGTAGTTCACCATGTTGGGCAGAACCGATTGGATGCCAATTATTACCAATCAGGAAGCAAGCTACCGCTAGAGGAAGAAAAAAGCAAATAAATATGAGAGACAGCACCAATCGCTGTTGATAGATATTCATATAGATTCAGAAAATTTAATAATAAAAAATAAATAAAATATATCTAAAGGCAAAACATCTTAAGAGTGAGATGCTCGATTAGTGTTGATTACAAAGTAAATAATTACTGTAGACATTGCTAAAATAAGCCACTGTACCGCGTAAGCTTGATGACGTTCTGGTCCAATCCCTCTAAATAATGATTGCCGGTCGTACCAGTACCCATTAGGGGTACCTGGTTCTAACGAGATGACTATTGGCTCTAAGGGATAACTGAGTAGGATAGTCAGCTGTTGGTAATCTACGTACGGTATAACACGCGGCCACTTCAAATCTTCACCAGTAGCCTTACCCCAAAGTAATCCTGGGTTGGCCGGTTTTGTTAACGAACCAGTAATTGTTACATATCCACTACCATCAATATTAACATTCGGTAGCTTTTGTCGTGAAGATCCAAGGGGTAGCCAGCCTCGATTGACTAGTATAGACTTACCTTCTCTTAATTGTAGTGGTGTCAGAACATGGTAGCCTGGTCTTTGGTTGTTATCAACTTGGTTATCCAACAAAAACTGACGACCATCATAACGGCCTGTAACTACCACTCGGCGGTATTGACTCTCAGGATCAGAGGTGTCCACCTCGGTTAGCGGTATAGGGGGTCTTATGAATCTTTCAGCGAACGTCGCTTGTAAAATCGCTTTTTGCTGAGATCGATCTAGCTGCCAAAACCCCAGAGACAAAAACAGAGGTACTAACAGGATAGTAACTGAGGTAGAAGCCCACCCGGGTTTAAACTCCAAATCGCTTAGTTTCACATCTACTGCGCTTCCCTATTTAGTATCAGAATCATAAAAACCATTATAATTCAAAATGAGATGGAATAGATTCCATCATATAATGGAATGGTTCCTTTGCAATCGATCCACTGGAAACTATTAATGTTCAAGACGATAGTTACCCTCTTCTTACTAATGATTATTGGAAGCCTATTTTTAGGACTAGTCTCTCTTCTGAGAGATAGAGGGGAAACCCTCTATACAGTCAAAGCCCTAACTCTACGGATCGGTTTATCTTTAATACTATTTCTACTGATAATGATAGCATACGCAACAGGATTCATTATCCCACATGGGTTATAATTGCATTGCAATCAACTAAGAGCAGCTATTACTCCACAACTTTATATTACATCCAATAGACAAAGATAAACAAACCTAACCATACTACATCAACGAAATGCCAATACCAGGCTGCAGCCTCAAAGGCAAAGTGCCGTTGTGGAGTGAAATGGCCAGCTAGGCTGCGCAGTAAAATCACTGTAAGGATTATCGCACCTATAGTTACGTGTAATCCATGGAACCCGGTTAACATGAAAAATGTGGAACCGTAAATACCACTTCCTAAAGTTAAATTAAGTTCCTTATAAGCTTCGTGATATTCAGTAGCTTGCAGTAGCAGAAACAAAACACCTAATGCGATAGTAGCAGCTAACCATTTTGCTAGCTGCTGCCGCTGACCAGCAATCAGACCCCAGTGTGCTAGCGTGACAGTCACGCCGCTGATAAGCAAAATCAGTGTATTTAGGGCTGGTAATCCCCAAGCGTGCATTGGGGCAAAGAAACCACCAATGCTAGCTGGACCGTTTGTTGGCCAGTTAGCCTCGTATTTTGGCCATAGCATCCCATGTGTCAGAGCTGAATGTTCTACCTCTCCTCCTAACCAGGGGACTGAATAGCTACGAGAATAGAATAGCGCCCCAAAGAACGCTGCGAAGAACATCACCTCTGAAAATATAAACCATGCCATTCCCCAGCGGAACGAGCGATCCATCTGATCACTATAAAAACCCTCTTCACTCTCATGGACCACCGTACCAAACCAACCAAAAATGGTTGTCAACATTAAAGCTAAGCCAATCAACAGCAAAACATTACTTCCTCCATTCAGTAAAATAGCGCCACCATACATCATGATGAACAAGCTAATAGAAGCAAAGATCGGCCAACGGCTCTGATGCGGCACGTAGTAGTATCCTGCTGCTGCTGGTATATGTCCCGCTTGCGTCATAAATATACCTCACCTCTTAGATGATGTTTTACCTAATAAGCCTGTAATGTGAGCACGGCCCTGAGTTCGAGGGAGAAGCAAAAAGTAGGGGTAGGGTAAGGGATTCCCAACATGGCCTAGTTGCCGCCCTCTTCATCAATCCTAAAGAAAGTATAGGATAGAGTAACAGTACGCACCTCAACTGGTAAATCAGGGTCGATACGGAACGTGACAGGCATTTCCCTAGATTCACCAGCATGAAAAAGCTGCCTACTGAAGCAGAAACACTCTATCTTTTTAAAATGCGATGCTGCTAACCCTGGAGCAACACTAGGTATAGCTTGCCCGGTTATTGTTACATTCGCTAGATTTTTAGCCAGGAAATGTGTTTGGTAAAATCGTCCAGGATGTACGTCCATACGTGCTACCTTAGGAGCAAACTCCCAAGGTGCACCTACGTGCAAGTTAGAGACGAATTCTACAGTCACCACTCTTGATTCATCAACTACAACTGGTTCCACAAAAGCTAGCTGACCACTAGTTTTTCCATTCAGACCGGTAATCTGACACAGCACATTATAGAACGGCACCATCGCAAACCCGAATCCAAACATACCGACCGTCAATAACAGAAGGCGTCTTACCAGACGGCGATTGCTATTGCTAGTAGCAGTAGTCTGTTTGCAATAGTCTGCCATCAATGCCACGCCACCACTAGAATAAATCCAATGTAGAAGGATACAGCTAAAAAGATCAGTCTAACTACTGTAGACCGCATTCTAGCGGAGCTTTGCCCAACAATAACTGGGTGTGAGATGATATTAGTAGAATAATTAATTTTCTTCTTAGTCTTATCTGCCATTATCATTTTTCATTCGCTTTTTGGAGCAGATGTAAATGTATGATATGGAGGTGGCGAACTTAGACTCCATTCTAAGCCACTGGCACCTTCCCAAACTTGATCAGTTGCTTTAACTCCACTACGGATGGTATTGATAATGTTATATGCAAACAGCAGTTGCGAGAAACCGAACACAAGAGCACCAATAGTAGAAATCATGTTAAACTCTGTAAACTGCAATGCATAATCTGGGATTCGGCGTGGCATGCCTGCTAATCCCAAAAAGTGTTGTGGGAAAAAAAGTATATTTACGCCAATCGACATCAACAAGAGCGGCATAGGTCAGTTTACCACTGTAAACCTTGCGAATATTGTCGATGATATCATTCCAATAGGCCGTGTACTCTGAC
>CAIRZE010000115.1 GCA_903882995.1 uncultured Candidatus Competibacteraceae bacterium | reverse complement strand
TGTAATCTACAAAGCGCTTAAGTCTGATAAGATTCATATAGATGATAAAGTCACAATCACTGAGAAAGCCTGGAAAACACCAGGTTCGAAAATGTTCGTTAGGGTTAACACTCAAGTATCAGTAGAAGAATTACTAATGGGTATGGTAGTGCAATCTGGTAATGATGCGACAGTTGCTCTGGCTGAGTACGTAGCCGGTTCTGAAGAAAATTTTACTAGACTGATGAATCATGAAGCAGAGAGATTAGGGTTAAAAGATAGCCACTTCACTAATGCTCCGGGATTGCCGGATCCTAATCACTACATGTCAGCTCAAGATATTGCAACCTTAGCTCGGGCACTTATTAAGGATTTCCCGGAGCAATATAGGTTATATTCAGTACGTAGTTTTAAGTATAATAATATTGAGCAACTTAATCGCAACCGGTTGTTGTTTACAGATCCATCTGTAGATGGTATAAAAACCGGGCATACCGAATCAGCAGGTTACTGCCTAGTATCATCGTCTAGACGTGATAGTACTCGTCTAGTCAGTGTGGTCCTCGGCGCTTCTAAGGACAAAGAGAGATTTTCTGCAAGCCAGACATTGCTGAACTATGGTTTTAGCTTTTTCGAGAGTCGTAAATTACAGGATGCTGATATCCCTATTGTTATTAGCCACATCTGGAAGGGTATGGAAAGCAAATTACCTCTAGGTCTGGAATCTCCTCTGTATGTAGCAGTACCTAAGGATCAGGCACCCCAGGTTAATACAATTACTACTGTTGAACCAAAGATCATCGCTCCCGTACATAAAAATCAGCAATTAGGCGAGCTTGTTGTAAAGCTTGATGATAAGGAAGTTAGCAGGGTACCACTAATCGCATTGAGAACAATATCAGAAAGTGGTTGGTTTGGTAGACTAATGGATTCAATCCTAATGTTCTTTTACTATATATTCAACTAGATATGCATCTTGATTTTTAATTGTACTAAACAAGCGTCTTGAATCTGTCCATGCATACAGTAACTACACAGCATCCAGCAATGCTGATATTCCGCCAATTTGGTCTGTGCGAATATAATTCGATATTGAAGGCAATGCGGACTTTTACCATGGGCCGTAATGCGGCTACTATGGATGAACTGTGGTGGGGTGAACACTTGCCGATTTTTACTAAAGGGATATCCAGCAAGGAGGAACACTTGCTATCTCCAGGTGATATTCCAGTAGTTCAGGTAGATCGTGGTGGCCAAATCACTTATCATGGCCCAGGACAGCTTATTATCTACTGTCTAGTGGATATACACCGCTTAGGTTTAGGCGTTCGGGCATTGGTTACAGCTCTCGAGCAATCAGTTATCGAATTACTTAAGGCTTACAATATCCTTGCACATGCTCGACCAAAAGCACCAGGTGTCTATATTGGAGAATCTAAGATTGCCTCTTTGGGCTTACGTATATGGCGGGGATGTGCTTATCATGGGTTAAGCTTCAATGTTGAAATGGACTTGGAACCATTTAACCGTATTAACCCATGTGGAGTTTCTGGGTTGCGTATGACACAATTATGCGACTTTGGCGTTAAACAGAATCTAGATGCAATTGCTGCTAATTTATTATTGCTTCTAAGGCGCAATCTAGGTCACATTTGTTCTAATTAATTTCAGGATTTTGCTTGTCTACAAGGGTTACTATGTCCGACTGCAATATTTCTGATGATCTAGAAGTAACTGTTTGTGGATAGTACTATCCACTGATAGTGGAGATAGCTTTCAGATGATTAACAAGAAACTACGTGGTGCTGAGAAAATTATCCCTATTAAAATTTTACCAAGCGGTTCGAGTTCGGTACAACAGTTGCGCAAACCTGCCTGGATTCGTGCTCAGTTCCCATATACTCCAGCAGTAGTAAGCTTGAGAAAGCTTCTACGTAACAATAAGCTACACACGGTCTGCGAGGAGGCAAACTGTCCTAATCTTGGAGAATGCTTTAGCAGCGGTACTGCAACTTTCATGATTATGGGTGATGTCTGTACGAGACGCTGTCCGTTCTGTGATGTTGGCCATGGGCGACCTAACCCACTTGATCTCAACGAACCAGAAAACTTGGCATGTGCAGTTTTTTCCATGGGCTTAAAATATGTTGTGATTACTTCTGTAGATCGCGATGATTTAAAAGATGGTGGTGCAGAGCACTTTGTAGCCTGTATTCGAGCGGTACGTGCTCAAAATGTAGGGATCATGATAGAAATTCTAACACCAGATTTTCGTGGACGCGTAGATAAGGCTATAGATATTCTGAGACATGAACCGCCAGATGTATTCAACCATAATTTGGAAACTGTCCCGCGCCTATATAGACACGTTCGCCCTGGTGCTGATTATCAGCACTCCTTGAGTTTGCTAAAAAGGTTCAAGGCATGTCATCCTGATATACTCACAAAGTCTGGTTTGATGCTAGGCTTAGGGGAGATGTTATCAGAGATTGAAGATGTGATGCATGATATGCGTGCATGTAATGTGGATATACTCACTCTTGGCCAGTATTTGCAGCCCAGCAGATACCATCTACCAGTGAACCGATATGTTCCTCCAGAGGAATTTAAGAATTTAAAGTCAATTGGAGAGAAGCTAGGGTTCATGTATATTGCTTCATCGCCAATGGTTCGTTCTTCTTATCATGCGGATACTCTCATTCAAACAAAAAGCGCGCTCGGGCTCACGCAATAAGGAAGCTGTAGTCCGGGCTGGATCCTTCCTCATCCTCATAAGTTAGTAAATTTTTAAATTTTATTTCTCTAAAAATTTACTACTCTCTAACCAGATGCTATTTAGTTTGCTAATATCTATCAACAGCATCTCCTCTATTACTGTGGAGATTGAGATGTAATAAATTCTCTCTACTTACATTAAAGTATAGAGCTGTAGCGCTGGCTATATAGATTGATGAGTAAGTGCCTACAACGATACCGCATATCATAGCGATTGCAAACCCACGCATAGCGTTGCCGCCGAAAAGGTATAGAACTATAACTGAGAGGAGGGTTACGAAACTTGTGATAATCGTACGAGATAGTGTCTCATTGATAGACAAATTCATGACTTCTACAGTCGAATATTTACACCTTTTACGGAAGTTCTCTCGAATTCTATCTAAAACTACCACTGTGTCATTAACAGAATAGCCAATTACTGCTAGCACCGCCGCAAGTACTGTTAAATTGAACTCAATGTGGAGTAAAGAGAAAAATCCGATAGTGAATAGGACATCATGTATAGTAGCCGCAATCGTCCCGATGGCCAATCTCCATTCGAACCTAAACATAATGTAGATTAATATACATACCATTGCACCAAATGCTGCCAAACTACCCTGCTCAACTAATTCTTGGCCAACTTGAGGGCCAACAAACTCTACCTGCCTCAGAGTAGCACCATCCCCACCGCTATCTTTATCAGATTGCAGAGTTTGTAATATTCTTTTGCCTAGACTAGCATTATCTAATTGGCTGCTCTTCTGCGGTGGAATGCGTATGAGTATATCTCGAGATGTACCAAAATGCTGAGCTTGCGCATTTCTAATGCCGCATTTGGAAAGTATTTCTCTAATTTTTGGAATTTCCACTGTATATGGGTACTGTACTGCGATCATAGTGCCACCTGTAAAGTCTAATCCTAGGTTCATCCCTTGGCTTAACAGCGATACAATCGCAATTAATAACACTAAGAGGGACCAAGCCATTGCTAGCTTACGCCATCTGAGAAAATCAAAGCTCGTGTTATAAAAGCTAAATTTCCACATGAAAACTCTCATAGAACACTTATATTTTTAGACTTTGTAGCTTGCGGCTACCGTAAAAGATATTAACCAATGCTCTCGAACCTGTTACAGCTGTAAACATCGATGTTAAGATTCCAATACTGAGTGTGATTGCGAAACCCTTGATTGGTCCAGTTCCAAGAGCAAATAGTGTGATTGCTGCAATTAGAGTTGTCAGATTAGAGTCAAGGATGGTATCAAATGCCTGATTAAAGCCGAAGTGAATTGCTGTTTGTGGGCCCTTGCCCTTACGTAATTCTTCACGGATGCGCTCGTATATGAGCACGTTAGCATCCACTGCCATACCCATTGTCAGTACGATCCCAGCAACACCTGGTAATGTAAGTGTCGCTTGTAACATGGAGAGCGAGGCTATTATCAATATGATATTGGCGACTAGCGCAGCGGTTGCAATTAATCCGAATACTTTGTATCGCCACGTCATGAAAGTGGCAATAACCACCATTGAGATAATGGCAACATGGAACCCCTGAGTAATATTCTCTTTACCAGCGCTGGGACCAACTGTGCGCTCTTCGATGATTTCAATCGGACTAGCTAAAGAACCTGAACGTAGTAGAATTGCCAAGTTGCGGGCTTCACGAGTGCTATCCAGACCAGTTATTTGAAAGCTTCTCCCCAATTTATCGCGGATGGTAGCAATGTTGATTACTTCTTCAACAGTGGAAACACTCCTCTTAATCTCACCACTATCTAGTCTAGATTCAGTCTTTTTCTCGATAAATACAACTGCCATATGGTTACCAATATTATCTCTAGTACCATCCTCCATCCTTTTTGCACCCTTATCATCCAGTGAAATGAACACTGCTGGCCCACCGCTCTGTTGGTCGAGACCGGATGAGGCATCTATGATAGAATCTCCAGTAAGCAGAACCCGTTTCTGTAACAGTACCGGCCGGCCTTTACGATCCCTGTATAGTCGCGAGTTGATCGACACATCACTATCACTATTTGCTGTCGACGCTTGCCTCCAACCATTCTCTCCATCAACTAGATGGAACTCTAGTATAGCTGTGGCTCCAAGAATTTCCTTAGCATGCGTAGTATCCTGTACCCCAGGTAGTTGCACCATGATGCGATCATTACCCTGTTGTTGGATAATCGGCTCAGCAACACCTAGCTCGTTTATACGATTACTTAGAGTGGTAATATTCTGCTGTATTATTAGTTCTCGCTTTTCCTTAAGTTCTCTATCTCCAAGGCTTAAACTGAGGCTGAGCGGTCCTGGTTCACTCTGCTGCAGGTTCCTAAAATTCTTTTGTATCAGGCTCCTTGTTCTATCTAGACTAGCTGGTTCGCTGAACTCTATATTTATACCACTGCCACTAGTTAAATCCTTCTTAATGGCAGTGTACTTTACTTTTTCACCCCTTAGTTGGGATCGAATCTCCTCTATATAGCTATCTTCAATCTTCTTAATAGCAGCTTCCATATCAACTTGTAACAGAAAATATACACCACCGCGTAGATCTAACCCAAGGTACATTGGATTCAATCCCATAGTATGTAGAAATGAGGGTGCTGATGATGCTAGATTTAAGGCAACTATGTAATCGCGGCCCAGTTGTGCTTTTAGGATATCAGCACCCCTTAGTTGGGACTCTGAGTCAGGGAAACGGATTAATAGACTGTCAGGTCCAATTTCCAACCTTTTATATGAGATTTTCTCCGTTTCTAGTGCAGAGATAATTAGTTCCCGAATCTTAATATCAATAGAAACGCTAGCACGTGACCCAGAAACTTGTACTGCATGGTCTTCACCAAAGACATTTGGAAGTGCAAAGACTATACCCCAAAGCATAATCAAGACTATTAGTGTGTATTTCCACTTAGTATATTTATTCTGTATACCAGGAGTGACCATAAAATGGTGATTCCCATTTAATAGTACATATTATAAATTGCCCTTATAGGTACCTTTTGGCATCAGAGAACCGATAGCTTGCTTTTGAACCTTTATCTGTACACCATCAGCTACTTCAACCTGTATAAAATTTTCCCCAATTTCTGTGATGCGTGCTAGAAGACCACCACCAGTGACAATCTCATCACCTCTTTTCAGCCCATCTACCATTTTCTTATGCTCTTTCGCTCGCGTGGTTTGAGGGCGGATAAGCATAAAATAGAACGCACCGATTAATATAATAGGAAACAGCAGATTCAAAATACCCATATCTCCAGGGAAGGAAGTATTAACTTGTTGAGCCACTGCGTCCTTAATAAAGAGGTTTGGAATATAGTCCACAGGAGTTCCTCATTAATTTCTAGCCCTGCTCTGTAGGCAGTAAGAAGCAGGTACGACACAATAAAACCGTCCCGTCAGGCTGATATAAAACAGCTACTACCTATTCTAGGGACAGATCTAGATATTAGGGTACGCCCTTTCAAAGCGAACCATCTTAATAATAATACACTGGAGAAGGTATTCACCTGCGATTTTCATAAAGTTCTGCTGTAAATGAGTCAAGGCACTTTGTTTCAATGGCCCTTTGAATTCCCTGCATGAGTTCCTGATAATAATGCAGATTATGAATAGTATTGAGTCTAGCACCTAGCATTTCCTTACATTTGTCTAAATGACGCAGGTAAGATCTACTATAATTGAGGCAGGTATAGCAGGTACATTTTTCGTCTAAAGGTCGTGTGTCAGAACGGTAACAGTTGTTACGAATTCTGATATCGCCGTGGTGAGTAAATAAGTAACCATTACGGGCATTACGGGTAGGCAATACACAGTCAAATAAATCTATACCTCGGTGTACTGCTTCTACTATATCTTCAGGCTTTCCAACACCCATCAGATAGCGTGGTGTGTGTTCTAAGAGCAGTGGGACAGTACAGTCAAGGATGTGAAAGCGTTGCTCAGTAGATTCACCGACAGATAAACCACCTATTGCGTAGCCATCGAAACCTAGGCCAACCAGACCTTGTACTGAGATATGTCGCAGATGTTGGTACATACCACCCTGGACTATACCGAATATGGCAGTTTCATCTGCGTATTCCTTACTATAGGCATCTTTGCTACGTTTTGCCCATCGTAGAGAACGCTCCATCGATTGTCGTGCCTCAGATTCAGTTGCATTAAAATGGGTGCATTCATCGAGGACCATGACGATTTCTGCACCAAGTGTACATTGTACTGACATAGCCTTCTCAGGACCTAAAAAAACTACACTGCCATCGATAGGTGATCGAAACTGCACTCCATCCTCAGTAATTTTGCGGATTGCTGACAAACTAAAGATTTGAAAACCACCGGAATCAGTCAAAATCGGCCCATCCCAGTGCATGAAATCATGCAAGTCGCCATGGTCACAAATCGTTTCGGTACCAGGACGTAGCATCAAATGGAAGGTGTTACTAAGAATGATTTCTGCACCGCTGTCACAGACTTCCTCCGGTGTCAATGTTTTAATTGCACCATATGTTCCTACTGGCATGAAGGCTGGTGTTTCTACCGTGCCGCGCCAAAACGTCATTCTGCCACGACGAGCAGTACCATCAGTCTGAAATACTCTGAAATGCATGAGGTAAATAATTTTTAAAAATTAAGAAACGTACATCTTGAATGCAAAACACCACCTTTGCAAGGTGATATTTGCTATATGTGGGAGATTATATTTAATCAGTATTCTGTATTCTATAAATTTCATTCGATAATCTATATTAGTGAATTTGTATTCAATTTTTCGCTACGCGTGCAAGCATATAAATATCCTGGAAACTAAAACTATGTGTTAGTTCTGATTTAATATAAATCAATAATATATAAAACTTTTGGTAAGTTTATAACTGAAATTACTAATTTTTAACCGATATCAAATTTCTACTGATAGAGTAACCCATCAGGTAGTCTTCAATAGGATTGGGTGATTAACTCTTCAGTTTTAGGATTTATATCAGTTCTAATATGGCACCTAAATTTTTAGGAAATATGTTCTCAAATTTATGGTGGGGCTTAAATAAAGATCTAATATCACTTACAGCTATACATCACGTAGATAAATAATTACACCTGATCGTTATGACTGGTTTAATTTACACAGAATTTCAAATTAAATTCTGCTCAGAGTTTTAAACTAAAATCAGTTCACCAATTAATAAGAGTTTTATTTAACAATTAATACTCCATATAATAGCGTGCTCGTCAATAGTCGATTTATCTGAATCAACTAGGATCAAGTTATTATCAGTAATGTTAGAAATTTTCTTTAAAAGTTGTCACAAAATCCGCTACAATATTTTCTTTCTCTGTAGATATAGGCACAGCTATTAAATACTAAAACTTTATCTTATATATCTGATGATTCTATCTATCACTAACTTTTATTAAATAAATATATAGAGCATGATATTAAAGGCTAAGATTAACATCCATTATAAGTAGATCAATAATAAGGGTACTTCTATTTTTGATTTTTAATCAAAATTAGATAAATCAAATATAGTACAGGATATTAGTAAGCTCTATAGGGTGATAAACATCAAAGTGGTTAACTAATGGTTGATCTGCACTAAGTTAGAGCAATGTAAGCGAGGGTGTGAAAGTGTTAATATGTATTAGGAATATGATACAAAAGATCAGAAACTTTGCGGGGGGTTAGATAGAGTTACAAATTTCTTTTAAGGTATCCAAACTGTGTTGGTGTGAAAACCAGCATTAAATTTAATTTATTTATTAGTTATTGCAGTTATTTAATCTTAAATTGATGGTTATCAGACATACATTGTGTTATCTAATCACAGTCAAGATAGATTTTTCTACATACAAAACCCATACTGAGCGGCAGTAAGTTGTCGATATCTCATAAGTTTTTGAGCAAATTCTGTTTAATTTTAGCACAGATATAACTGATAACTAATACTAAAGATTATCTACACTGCCTCTCTATAAGAGCATAGTATTATTCAGAATAATAAACTTGTATCTTCTACATAAACTTGTATCTTCTACAAGTAATCAGAGTTTCTGCTACTTGTGGTTATTAGTTAGTCTAGATAATTGATAATACTCAAATTATAGATCTCTATCTAGGTTACTTGGTTACCACAAGGACAAATTATATAATTTGAAGTTAATATAGTTACTTACTGTATAACTCTTTGGTATTACTATCAATTTTAAATTGATATCCCCCTTCACTTACCATTCTATTGATTAGTGAATAATTGTTCAGTTAATAGTTCTGCATAGGCATGTCGATGCAGCGAATCGCTGGATTTAATTTTACCAAAAACTGTATCTGCCTTGGAGTAAATGGAGTAACTAAGGTTACCCCCTTTAATAGGCGGGCAAGTCGGGATGACGCTGCTAGATATTGATGTGACATACTATGTTTTCCTGAGGACGTCTCCATGCTGGATACCTTGCGACGTATTGTGCAGGACATCAGTAGTGCCCGCGATCCAAGCGAAGCCTGCAATCTGATTGTCGCTGAGGTTAAAGCGGCTCTCCATACAGACGTTTGTTCGGTATATTTGAGCGATTATCCTCACGGCGAGATTGTACTGATGGCAACAGATGGTTTACGCCCCAGCGCTGTTGGAAAGGTACGGTTAAAATTCGGGCAAGGACTGACTGGGCTAGCGGCTAGCCGTGCTGAACCAATCAATGTCGAGGATGCGCCTGCTCACTCAGCATTTCGCTATATTGCCGCTACCGGTGAATCACCATTCCACGGCTATATAGGCGTCCCTATGATACACAGACGCCGAGTTTTAGGTGTGCTGGTAGCACAACAAAGGGAACAGAGTAAGTATGACACTGATACAGAGTCTTTTTTGGTTACATTAGCTGCACAGTTAGCAGGTTGTATCAACCAAGCAGAAATCCGACAAGCCTTAGAAAGGCTGAGCGATGATACAATATTAGTTCCTTTATTCCTAGAAGGAGTCGCTAGCGCGCCTGGTTTAGGCCTCGGTGAGGCTGTTGTAGTATTCCCATCAACTGCGTTGGCCCAGGTACCAGATAAAGACATAGAAGATCCAGAGGCTGAAGCTATAAATTTTCGGCAGGCTGTAACATTAGAGTTGGCTGAGTTACAGCGTCTTAGCGAGCGTATGCGGTTGTTGTTATCAGCTGGTGATCGAGCTTTGTTAGATGCTTACGCACTACTGTTAGGTAGTGATAGCTTAGTCAATGGTACTTTAGAAAGAATTTATGCAGGTAATTGGGCCCCTGGAGCTCTGCGTGCTACTGTTCTTGAATATGCTGACATCTTTACAGAAATGGATGATCCTTATTTGAAAGAACGTTCCGCTGATATTCTTGACCTCGGGCAAAGGTTACTAAATCGTCTACAGCTGGAAAAAGCTGTCAATCGGCAATATCCGAAAAATACTATTTTGATGGGTGAAGAGGTTAGCGTTTCTCAATTACTAGATGTACCTCCAGAAAATCTCAAAGGTGTTGTATCAGTACGTGGTACGGGTACTTCACATGTTGCTCTTCTGGCACGTGGTTTGGCGGTGCCAGCGGTATTTGGTGTTAGCAACCTACCGCCTGGTCGTCTTAATGGCCGCGAAGTTGCAGTAGACGGCTATACAATGAGAGCTTGTATTCAACCTAGCCTGGCTTTAAGGCAAGAATATCTAAAATTAATCGCTCAAGAAGCCGAACAGTCGAGAGGGTTGCAACATTTAAGGGAATTACCGGCGGTAACCATAGATGGTCATCAGCTAAAAATGCATGCTAATTCTGGATTATTTGCTGATATTGCTGCTGCTCGTAACAGTGGTGTAGAGGGTGTTGGATTGTATCGCTCAGAACTACATTTCTTCCTGCGTGATCGGTTCCCTGGAGAAGAGGAACAAGCCATTATATATACTAGGGTACTTAGAATCATGGAACCGTATCCAGTTGTGCTTCGTACTCTGGACGTAGGCGGCGATAAGCCATTACCATATTTTCCTATTAGCGAACAAAATCCATTCTTAGGTTGGCGTGGCATCCGCATCAGCCTCGATCAACCAGACTTATTTAAGGCGCAACTACGTGCAATGTTGCGCGCCGGATCAGACTACTCTAACCTATCCATATTGTTTCCGATGATTAGTAGTGTTGGCGAGTTGGATGATGCTTTAGATCTATTACGCTGTGCTCATTCTGAATTGTTGGAAGATGGCATACCTGTTAAAATGCCGCGTGTCGGAATCATGATTGAGGTACCATCTGCTGCATATCAGATTGATACATTGATACGTAGGGTGGATTTTGCATCTATTGGTACAAATGATCTGACACAATATTTATTAGCAGTAGACCGTAATAATGATCGAGTCGCAAAACTGTATGATCCCCTACATCCAGCAGTGCTAGCCGTTATCCGTCATGTAGTGGATAGAGCTAAAGCAGCCGGTAGACCGGTAGGAATTTGTGGTGAGATGGCAGGTGACCCTACATCAGCACTATTGCTGCTTGCTATGGGCGTCGACAGTCTAAGTATGAACCTAGGTAGCGTTCTTAAGATTAAATGGATGATACGTAGTATCACTTACACTGCGGCCAGAGAACTATTAGCTAAGGTGATGGCATTTGAAAATGCTACTGCTATCCGTGAGAGTGCCAGTGCATTCCTGGATCAGCATGGGTTAAGCGGTTTGTTAAGAGTTGGTAAATAGTTTCAGCTAATAAATTAACTTAGGAATCTACTCTTCATAACTAGAAAACCAGGAGTGTTACTGGTTGGATTTGATTTACTTGTATATCTTAAATTTACCTCAAACAATTGTTAATATGGGTTATTTCTTTAATAAGAATCCCATTTGCATTATCAGGGAAATGTTTATGCAATATTCAATTAACTTCTAAGGGCCTCAGATATCTCATAATAACTGAATTCTTATATTTAATCTTCGCTTTTAATTTTCCAGCTTAGATGGAATTATATATCGGTTTAGGCAATCGTAGTACCACTTTCTTTTTGATATCTCCTAGCTCAGGAGAAGAGTCTACACGATGTTATGTTTACGTGGTAGCCCTGCTTTATCACAATTCCGATTAGAGAAATTACTCTCTGATTTACGTCAGCAGGTTAATACTGTGACTGGAGTTTATGTTGAATTTATACATTTCGTTGACGGTCATCTCTCGACTGTATATGAAAAAGAAAAATTGGAACGTTTGCTTCAGTATGGTCCATCCCCCACGCCCACACAGTCACGCCGTCCGTGGCCCGCTCGCCCAGCC
>CAIRZE010000114.1 GCA_903882995.1 uncultured Candidatus Competibacteraceae bacterium | reverse complement strand
GTCATTTCTCCTATTTTGAAGAGGGTTACAGATCAAACTGCCAAATCCAACTGTCAGCAACCTCCTCGTTAGTAGTTACCGAACTTTGATTTGAAACCACTAAATCCTTTCAAGCTACAACAGGCAGTTAATTTCCCAATATTATTTAACGCACTCAACCATTCCAACACTGCATACAGAAATGAGTTGCTTATAATTAAGATTATATGCCTAAGCCTAAGTGCACAGTGAACAAAAATGGCTCCTAAAGATTAACCTTTTCTTCATCTACTATACTACTCATAGCTGGTTACAATCAGCATCCATGATTTATATTTGCTGATCTATTAACTCACTGATGTTAAAGATATTCCACATGAATAGCGATAGGATACGCTTTTTTGATATGCGTTCCCAACTGGTATTGGTATTACTATCTTATTCCCAGCGCGGTGGAAATACCGACGATTCGGTCAATTTAATTAAAATTAGTCAGGAGATCTTTGCTCCTAAAGCGTTTCTTGTAGCCTACTGTAGGCTAGATAACTGCAAGTGGTATAAAGTATATAACTAAATCATTTTCGAAAAATGTTGTTGATTTATCAACCTCAAATAACGGTCAAACACCATACAGATATTGCGAATTAGTAACCGTCCTGGTGGTAATACCTCGATACCTCCCTTATCAATGGATAGTAAGCCATCTGCCTCCATATCAGTTAATTTTACCAATTCCTTAGAAAAGTAATCATTGAAACAAATTGCATGTTTATACTCGACAGCGGCAAATTCCAATTTAAAGTGGCAAATTAGGTTATTAATAACCTCACGCCTTAAAATATCATCAGCATCTAGCTGTATACCACGGAATATAGCCAATCTGCCTTTCTCAAGCCTAGCATGATACTCACTCAGGCTTTTTAGGTTTTGGCTATAGCTAGTGTCACCAATCATGCTGATTGATGTAACTCCGAGACCTACCAAATCGCAATCTGCATGTGTACTGTAACCTTGGAAGTTACGGTACAGATTACCAGATTGCTGTGCTAGTGTTAGCTCGTCATCAGGTTTAGCAAAGTGATCCATACCGATGTAAACATAACCAGCACTTATGAGACGTTCGATAGCATCTTCAAGCATTGCGAGCTTCACACCAGGTGATGGGAGGGCATCAGCGTTGATGTGACGTTGAGTCTTAAATAAAGCTGGTAAATGTGCGTAGTTGAATACTGAAATCCGGCTGGGATTTTGGATGATAATTTCATCTATAGTGCGACTGAAACTAGCCACACTTTGTAATGGTAGCCCATAAATCAGATCCACGCTGGTAGATCTAAAGCCCTCACGTTTAGCAGCATCTATTACTTGAAGTGTGATTTCACGTGATTGTAAGCGGTTGATTGCCCTTTGTACAACTGGATCAAAATCTTGCACTCCAATGCTCAATCTATTAAACCCCAGCTCTCGCAACAGTCCAATAGTGTATTCATCAGTTTCTCGTGGATCCACTTCAATAGAGTACTCGCCACTATTATCCTTAAGTAGATAGAAATTTTCATCAATTACACCCATCAGTTCACGCATCTTAACTGCGCCGATAAAGGTAGGAGTACCTCCACCCCAATGGAGTTGAACAACAGGCCGGTTTCGATCAAATAATGCTCCCTGCATTGCAATCTCAAGATATAAGTGCTCTAAATATGGTACGATGTGGGAGCGATTCTTGGTAATTATCTTATTACATGCACAGTAAAAGCAAATTGTGTCGCAAAAAGGAACGTGTACATATAAAGATAATGGTCTACCTTTGATATTACTAGCTAGTGATAATTTCTGATATTCTGAGTCGTCGAAACCGACGTGGAACTGTACAGCAGTCGGATATGAAGTGTAACGTGGGCCAGATTTATCATATTTATTAATCAGAGCATGGTCAAAAAATATTGAATTGTTCACGAAAATTAGCTCCAATACACAATAAATAACCTAGAGTGCAATATATGCTTGAACCACTTCAGAAATTTGACACTTAATCATCATAATTAGGATAGGATGGTGATTTTTAAGAAATTCTCTAGGCATCTCTTCTCTGATGCTATACTACTAATAAATATGGTCCCTAAGAAGGGAGAAAATGCTGACTGTGAAATACAATATTATTGTAAGTAAATAGCAGCTGATTCAGTATGGATCTTTAGAGTACGTACTAAAGATACCTAAGTAAAAATACCAAATTTTCTCATATATTACATATAACCCTAGATAAGTAAGTAACTATAAAACAGCATAGAAGAATCGCACGGAAGCGCAAGGAAATAGATCAGTAATCTCTAGTCTATTTATCCCATATTAGTTACGTACCAAGTCTTGTCATCTTACTCTGATCAGCGACTGGGTTTTATATATGAACAATCCTAATGGTTATGTACTAGATATTGAGAGGGAGGGTGACAGTCTTTCTTTAACAGCAAATAGGTGCGATAATTGAGCACCGTAGTTGGATAAACATCACAGTTGTTATAATGGCAATGTAAGCTAATGTATCATAGAAAGGAAAGGTAAAAGGAAAGGACTTTGCGAGGTGCTGTATGACGAAACCCTCCAATAGCCGCCAACGAGCCATGGGCCGGGCCTTAGGCCAATTACTAGTCGAAGTAATCTTCTAGGAAAGATAGAATCACCATATACTATGAATCATTCTTGCGATACCCCGCATCGCGGAGTTGCATGTGGTTTAATAAAAATATGCCTTCCCCACCTCGCTCGAATTCCAACCATGTAAATGGTATATTAGGGTACGCCTCACATAAGGCATACTGTGTATTACCTACCTCAACAATTAGTAAACCATCACGTTGCAGGTAATCTGATGCCTGTCGTAGAATTTCCGAAACTATATCCAATCCAGCTTCACCAGCAGTTAACCCTAAACGTGGCTCATGATGGTACTCTCGTGGCAGGGTATCCACATTTTCTACACCTAAGTATGGTGGATTGCTGATAATTATATCGTAACGGCGATTCTTTAATTCTGCAAATAGATCAGATTGAATAACTGTAATTTGGTCTTCTAGATTGTGGTCTATGACATTACGTTTTGCGACCTCTAGAGCTTCAGTAGAGACATCTACAAGATCAATATGCGTGTCTGGGAAGGCATAAGCACAGGCTATCCCAATACAACCGCTACCAGTACCTAAATCTAAAATATTCGCTATTTTGCAGTTATCTGGTAACCATGGAGCGAAATGCCGTTCGATTAATTCAGATAGCGGTGAGCGTGGTACCAATACACGCTCATCCACATAGAAAGGCAGTCCCATAAACCAAGCTCTATGTGTTAGATAAGCGGCTGGTTTACGTTCCGTTATCCTGCGAGCTAATAGTTCAATTACATCCTTTTTTTCAATTAATGTTAGGTATGACTGACAGTATTCGGCATGTATATCAGGAGGTAAACACAATGCGTGTAGAACCAGAGTTGCAGCCTCATCGAATGCATTATCTGTACCATGACCAAAGTGTAGGCCAGCCTGGTTCATGCGGCTTGCACCCCAGCGGACAAAGTCACGGATAGTGTGTAAATGAGGTAACAAATCTTCGTAAGGTATTATCATAGATTAAGCGTTTTAGTAGAAATCTCTCTTTTACTGATAGCAAAGAGTAGCTATATGTGTTTAGCTCTCCGAGAGTTACTAGGAAAGTAGCTATATATGCTATCCCGAATGCATCGTTCTAGATACTAGAAAGTAATTGTATACTAATTAAATGCCAGCACTGTTAAAGAATCGAATTTTAACGAAGACATCATCATTCCTAATTATCGGGAATATAGAAAATTAAATAGTATGCAGTTCAATTGCATATAAAGCAGTAAATAATGATGATAGTTTTGCCGTTTAAATATTGGATATACTGAACATGATACAACAATCGGCCTTATAGCTATCACATCATCCATTAACCACAGCATGAGATTATCTCAGCAAATGTTAGGCATGTTAAAGCTGAATCTTGTATTATTACAAATAGATTAAAAGGTAAGGCGAAGAAATTATGACCCACCGTAAAATGGTGATTGGGCTAGTGTCTCTCGGTGTTTTAGCACTAGCCATGGGCGTATTTCTGGGAGAATATCTTTTCAGATATCACCCTCAAAGCGAGCCGGATATTACAGGCATCTACTTACGGGACTTCCAAATATTAGGCGAATTTCACTTGATCCATCATGATGGTTCCAGTTTTACAAGAGATAGCTTAAAGGGTAAGTGGACATTTCTGTATTTTGGCTATAGTTATTGTCCAGATGTCTGTCCACTCACTATGATTGGATTAGACCGCTTACAGAAAATACTAGCTGGACAGGGTGTTGATCAAGATACAGCCTACTTATTCATTTCAGTAGACCCACAGAGAGACACACCAGAGAGATTACGTGCATACGTAACATATTTTAATCCTAGGTTTCAGGGAATAACTGGAACACCTGAAGAGTTAAGCAAGCTAGCCAATCCACTGAAGGTATTTTATCAACGTAGTTCCGATACTAAAAGACAAAAAAACTATGTCATAGATCATACCTCAACAATAATATTAGTCGATCCATATCTTCAGCCACGCGCAATCTTCACTCCACCACAAAACCCAGAAAGTATTGCGTCAGATTTTTTAAAGATTCGTGCCAATATGCCTTAGCGGGCTATCTATATTCCAATAACATTCTACCATTCATTATCTTCTATGTTCTGTTATCAAACCCGTATTAGGAATTTGTACCACTGTCTGCATATTTTAACACAATTCTTGTTGCCATATCGGTTACTGACGCGACTAACATATCGGTTGACACGCGTGCGACTCTCTTGGCTTAAAAATAAAATGATCAAGGGATTTATTTGGATTTTTCAAGTTGACATGAGTGATGCATTAGAACCTGATGCATGTGCATATCCGGATTTCAACGCATTTTTCACTAGGGCTCTCAAACTAGGGGTGCGTCCCATAGCAGATGGTGATAAAGCTATCTGCTGTCCAGTAGATGGTACCATTAGCCAAATAGGTATAGTGGAAGCTGATACATTACTGCAGGCTAAGGACCACCTCTTCTCCCTAACTAATCTATTAGGAGGCAATCCAGAACGTGCATTACCATTTCGTGATGGTTATTTTGCAACGATATACCTATCTCCGCGCGATTACCATCGAGTTCACATGCCCCTATCAGGGCAGTTAAGGGAAATGATACATATTCCAGGGCGATTGTTCAGTGTTTCTCCACTGACTGTACAGGTGGTATCTAGCCTGTTTGCGAGGAACGAACGAGTAGTAATTTTATTTGAAACAGCTGCTGGACAAATGGCTATAGTATTAGTCGGTGCTATCAACGTCGCTTCTATTGAAACAGTTTGGGCTGGAGCAATTACACCACCACTTGGAAGAAAGATACGACACTGGGTTTATCAGTCAAGCGGATCTGGACTTACAAATATTGACAAAGGTATGGAATTAGGCCGTTTTAACATGGGTTCTACAGTTATCCTACTGTTTGGACAGAATAAGGTAATTTGGGAACCTAAGATCCAGGTTAAGACAGCGCTACATGTAGGACAACGGCTAGGTGAAATACAGCCACCAGCCTGAATATCAGTAGTACTTCAAGCGTAATCCAGAGGGAATGTTAGTACAGATACCAGAGAGTCGGCACCTGTTGCTAGCATCAGCAACCGGTCAAAGCCAAGAGCTACTCCCGCACACTCTGGCATACCTGATTCTAACGCTGCTAATAGACGACCATCAACAGGCGTTATAGGCATACCAACCGACTGTCGCTTTATATTTTCTGCATCAAATCGGAGTCGCTGCTCGTTAGCATCGCATAATTCCTGAAAACCATTAGCTAGCTCGATCCCATTTATATATAATTCGAAACGTTCACTAATTGGTGGATTATCAGGCCTTATTCTTGCTAATGCAGCCTGTGATGCTGGGTAATCGTAAATAAATGTCAGCTTCCCTAAGCCCAGTTGTGGCTCAATGCAATGCGTCAGTAACAAACTTAGCCAGGGGTCAGGATCATTAGTATCCATGGTTTCTGGTATTGATAAATTCCATTCCATAGCACAAGAAGCTAGTTCGGCTACGCTGGTTCTGTGAGGATTAATATTAAAGTGACAATTAAAAAGTTCAGCATAGCTCAAGTGTTCTACACCAGAGAGTTCTATCCTATCTCCTACCAATTGCATCACTAGCTCTGTCACTTCGTCCATTAACTGATGATAGTCAAAGCCGACTCGGTACCATTCTAATATAGTAAACTCTGGATTATGATAGCGTCCTGCTTCTCCATCCCGGAATGCTCTTGTTACCTGGTAAATGCAACCACTGCCTGCTGCTAGCAACCGTTTCATGTGAAATTCCGGTGATGTTTGCAGATACAGCACCTTGCTGTAGTGCTTGCCAGGCCCAGAATAGATAGTACTAAAAACCTTCATATAAGGATCGTTTACTGCTGCTGCTGATAGGGTAGGCGTTTCAACTTCTAACACCCGGCGAGAAGCAAAAAATTCACGAGTTTTTTTCAAAAAATCGGCACGCAATTTCAGGTTCACAAAATCAGCCGTAGGGTGCCATGTAATCATTTGGTCATCGGTATAAATCGCAGTTATTCCTTGACGCGAGATACATATTGCCCAGTACGGGTATCAACCTTAATAACTTCTCCGATTTGAACAAATAGTGGTACCCGTACCACTATCCCAGTTTCCAACATTGCCGGTTTACCACCGCTTCCAGATGTATCGCCACGTAAGCCCGGATCAGTTTCTACAATAGTCATGATTACAAAATTTGGTGGAGAAACGCTTAGGGGTACACCATTCCATAACGTCACCTGACATATAGCTTCTTCTTTAAGCCATTTAGCAGCATCTCCCACTGCCACGACATCCGCGGCCAGTTGTTCATAGGTCTGCTGATCCATAAAGTACCAATATTCACCATCGCTGTAAAGATACTGGAGTTCAACATCTATAACATCAGCACCTTCCGCTGTATCACCTGATCTAAATGTACGATCGACGATCTTGCCAGTTTTCAGATTACGCAATTTGACCCTATTGAAAGATTGACCTTTGCCAGGTTTAACAAACTCGTTCTCGATGATGGCACAAGGATCACCATCTAACATAATTTTCAATCCGCCTTTGAATTCGCTGGTACTATATATAGTCATAAAGCACTTACCTTTGATAACAGGTTCCAAGTATATATGGTACTGGTAAAAACAAGTCTGTGTCATGTCCCCGGCTGGCAACAACAGTTAGCCAGTTCTATTAGTGATCCTGCAGAGTTATTGCAGGAGTTGGAAATAGATCCAGGTTTGATACCATCTTCAAAAGCGGCTGCAGCTCAGTTCTCGATGCGTGTTCCCCGTAGTTTCGTATCTAGAATGCGTAAAGGTGACCCCAATGATCCACTATTACGGCAAGTATTACCACTAGAAGCGGAATTAATACGAGTACCGGGTTTTACTGAAGATCCAGTTGGTGATAGGTTTGCGCAGTGCGCACCGGGAATACTTCACAAGTACTATGGGCGTGTACTGCTAAGCGTCACTAGGGCCTGTGCTATACACTGCCGCTACTGTTTTAGACGTAAAACCAATAATACTAAAGTGCATACAGGTATGAAGGAATGGCAACAGACATTGAATTATATAACATCTGACACAAGCCTGTACGAAGTTATTTTGAGCGGTGGCGATCCACTATCTCTTTCTGATAAACGTTTATCTGCATTATTAATGGAACTAGATTGTATTCCTCATCTAGGGCGTTTACGGATCCATAGCCGCCAGCCGATCGTGCTACCGGAACGAGTAAATAACGGTTTACTAAAGGTGCTAGCTCAAAGCCGATTACAGTTAGTTTTAGTAGTACATACTAACCATCCTCGAGAAATCGACAATGATGTGCGCACCGCACTTAGTAGGCTAGAACAAATCGGGGTTAGACTATTTAATCAATCAGTCTTGTTACGTGGTATCAACGATACAGCAGAGACGTTAGCAGAACTGAGTGAGTCCTTATTCTCTGCTCACGTCCTGCCATACTACCTACACATACTTGATCGTGTATGCGGTGCAGCTCATTATGAGGTTAAAGAAGAGGAGGCTTCTGGTATTTTGCGATCGCTGCGCCAGTGGCTCCCAGGATATTTGGTTCCGAAGCTGGTACGAGAAGAGCCTGGTCAGATGTCTAAAACTCTTCTGGTATAGATGTCGTATTGTATGCGTTGTTACTCTAATAGGGAAAATTAAAGAAATAACTCTTTCATATATACCCACACCTTACAAAACAAATAATCAGAGCTAGTGAACTAATACTATATTTCTTATGAGAGATTTGGAGTTCGTGTTAAAAACATAGCATCACCATAAGTGAAAAAACGGTAGCGATTCTCAATTGCATGTTGATAAGCATTTAAGAGAGCTTCTCTCCCAACAAAAGCCGCTACTAGCATTAATAAAGTTGATTCTGGTAAATGAAAATTGGTGATCAAAGCATCGACACAGCGGAACTGATATCCAGGATAAATGAAAATTTTTGTTTCTCCGTGAAAGGGGTGAGGAACGCCTAGGCTATCACTAGCAGTTTCTAGTGCTCTGACTACAGTTGTACCTACAGCAATCATACGTCCACCGTGTTGCCGAACAGACCGAATTTTCTCGCAAACTTCTGGTTTCACCTCAAAAAATTCGCTATGCATAGAATGTTCTACGATACTTTTAACTCGCACTGGTTGAAAAGTACCAGATCCAATATGCAGTGTGATGAATGCGCTCTCTACTCCCATCGCATTAATCTTATCAAGTAAAGCACAATTGAAATGTAGGCCAGCGGTAGGGGCTGCAACGGCGCCTAACTGACGTGCATAGACCGTTTGATAGCGTTCAGTATCCTGGGTGTTCGGCTTACGAGTAATATAAGGTGGTAACGGTGTAAGGCCATGTTGTTCTAAGATCGATAGCATTGGTTGTTCACTATTAACACGAATTTCGAAAAATTCATTGTGACGTGCAATCACGCTGGCTGTGAAACCGGCATCTAAAATTAATAGACTATCTAATTTAGGAGGATGACTAGAACGAATCTTTATCAACGCTCTTTCTTCATCTAGCAGCCGCTCTACTAGTAATTCAATGCGGCCACCACTAGCCTTATTACCATATAAACGTGCCGGTACCACTCGAGTATCATTAAATATAATTAAGTCACCTGGACGCAACAGTTCTGGAAGCTCGCCAAACTCCCGATCAACTAATTTTCCACTAGAACCGTCTAAAGTTAGTAACCGGCTATCACCGCGCTTTATAGGCGGCTGTTGTGCGATTAACTCAGATGGCAGGTCAAAATGAAAATCTTGGAGTAGTAACATATTACTGGGTTTTAACTAGGTATCTTGTCTTGGGTATTAATTGTTTTTAGAAGCTAAAAGCACAGTTCATCTCGCAGATACAGGTACCGAAAATTTTAGCAAATATGCAACAGTATTCGGATGCTTTACTGCCAGAGTATCAAACTGGACAACCAGTGCTTCCACTATAAACGCTAGATGCGAGTTCCAGCCTAATCTAGCCGTTAAAAGAATTTTAAACAGTGAAATTACCTAACAGACAGCAATTATTTTCTGCTATACACCAATGGTTGGTAGCTGACTATAGGCCAGTGAAACAGAACAGATATAGCAGAAGTGGTCTCGAGACTCCTATTAAAAAGTAAAGGGGAGTGTTGAGTGTTAAGTTATCTACAATAGAAAAAATCTCGAATGCATACCGACATGCTGCATTTTGCTATATCCTCACCGTACAAAGTATAGATCTCCAGATGTTGTTTTCCATATGATATATCTGAGACTATTTAAAGTGAAAACAATCTACAGTAGGTAGTTCATGGAGTTATTATGGCACTATTGACTGTATTAAATTATCCAGACTCTCGACTGCGTATCCCTGGAGTCACAGTGGAGAGCTTCGATAAAGGCGTAAAAACTCTCATTGAAGACATGCTAGAAACTATGTATGCAGTACCTGGCATCGGGTTAGCTGCAACACAAGTTAACATTCAGAAGCGTATAGTAGTAATTGACCTATCTGTAGAGAAAAATCAGCCGATAGTACTTATCAATCCCTGCATACTTGATCTTGAAGGACAAGAAGAGTCAGAAGAGGGATGCTTATCAGTACCTGGATTTTATGAAAAAATCCAACGAGCCACGCGTACATCAATTAGTGCTTTAGATCGCAATGGCAAATTCTTTGAATTAGAAGCTAGTGGATTACTAGCTATCTGTATTCAACATGAAATAGATCATTTGAATGGAATATTATTTGTCGATTACTTATCTGCGTTAAAAAGGGATCGAATCCGGAAAAAGCTGGGGAAACGGGCGCGGAATGCAGCACGGGTTTCCTGAAATTTTTTAGATTTTAAATCCTGACTGCCACAATATTTTCAGAACGAAAATACACTCTTACCTATAGAATACCAAATGACTAGTAATTCTTCACCACGTCTGATTTTTGCGGGCACTCCTAAGTTCGCCGTTCCCAGCCTGCGAGCATTGCTAAAAACTGATCATCCACCAGTAGCAGTTTATACACAGCCAGACCGGCCAGCAGGACGCGGACGCCAGATGCATGCTGGTCCAGTTAAGATTCTAACACTAGCTACTAGCATTCCTATTTATCAACCAAATAGTTTTAATGATCCAAAAATTCAGGCTGAACTAGCCGCCTTAGCACCTGATTTATTAGTAGTAGCAGCCTATGGTTTGATTCTACCGCCATCAGTATTGATGATACCACGGCTAGGCTGCGTTAACATCCATGCTTCTCTACTACCTCGCTGGCGTGGTGCAGCACCAATCCAACGTGCCATTTTAGCCGGAGATACTGAGACCGGAATATGCATCACTCATATGGAAACTGGCCTTGATACCGGACCGATCTATTTCAGTTTACCATGTCCAATTCTACGTGGCATGACCAGTAGAGAATTACATGATCAGCTGGCAACCCTAGGAGCAGTAAGTTTAATTAAACTGATACCATCACTATTAGCTGGTGATCTAATTCCATCTCCTCAAGATCCTAGAAAGGCAACTTATGCCAAAAAGCTGGAAAAATCTGAAGCTGATATCGATTGGAAGTTGTCAGCGATAGCATTAGAAAGAAAAGTGCTAGCCTTCAATCCTTACCCAGTAGCGCAAACACAAGTAAGCAATGGTCAAACGTTACGTATTTGGCGTGCGCGAGCTGAAGCGGAACATCACGCTGTACTTCCTGGCACTATATTGCGCGAGGGACCAGCAGGAATAGTTGTTGCTACAGGCTGTGGTGTATTGTACTTGACTGAAGTGCAATTGCCAGGAGGTCGGCCATTACCGGTCGCTGCGTTTCTAGCTGCACACCGCTTAGCTAGCCAGCAACTGAGTATGATATGAACGTTCGTGCTATTGCTGCTAAAACATTAGGAAAAGTTCTAGACAAAGGCTGCTCGCTGAATACCGTATTGCCGCTGGCTCTCAGCAGAACCTTGCCTCGTGACCATGGGTTGCTTCAAGAAATTTGCTATGGTGTTTGCCGTTGGTATCTACAACTGCAAGCGCTACTCGATAAGTTACTGGTCAGACCACTAGCAATAGGAGAATATACAGTACGCGCACTACTATTAGCTGGTCTTTACCAATTATGGCACACAAGAATCCCAGAACATGCTGCTGTAGCCGAAACTGCTACGGCCGCCCGCCAGCTCCAAAAGCCATGGGCAGTCGGACTAGTCAATGCGATATTGCGTAGTGCATCTAGAATGCGTATGGAACTGACGGAATGTCTATTAACTGATTTGGAGGCTAGTACATCTCACCCACGGTGGTTATTGAAGCGGTTGCAGCAAGATTGGCCATATGACTGGTCTACCATAGTTACCGCTAACAACAAACGTCCACCACTCACCATACGTATAAATCTATCATATATTAATCGCGAAAATTATCAGCTGAGCCTAGAACAAGCAGGCAAAATCGTCACACCTGTACCGGATATTGCAGCTGCACTGAACTTAGCTGAACTGCAGAATGTGAGCATGTTGCCATCTTTTAAAGAGGGATTAATATCAGTACAAGATGTAGCAGCGCAACTAGCAGTACCACTTTTAGATCTTCAGCCAGGGCAAAGAGTGCTAGATGCTTGCGCAGCACCTGGTGGTAAAACCGGACATATTCTTGAATTAGAACCAAATATCTATCTAACTGCTCTCGACAAAGATCCTAGACGTCTTGAGCAGGTACGGGATAACCTAAAAAGGTTATTGATGACTGCTTGCATGGTGAATGGTGATGCATGCCGGCCGGCTGATTGGTGGGACGGTATCACATACGACCGGATTTTGGTAGACGCACCCTGCTCGGGAACTGGTGTAATACGACGTCACCCCGATATCAAACTGTTACGCAGGGACCGCGATATCGCTGTATTAGCTGAGAAACAACTAATAATGCTCTCCAATTTGTGGCCGCTGCTACGGACCGGAGGTCAGTTGCTGTATGTGACTTGTTCAGTGTTAAGACAGGAGAACGAGCAGGTAATAAATTCTTTTTTAGCTGGCCATCAAGATGCTAGAGAATACTCTATCGATGCTAAATGGGGACGTGCTCTATCGCATGGCCGACAATTATTACCAGGTGAAACTAACACGGATGGGTTTTACTACGCTGTCTTGCACAAGAAGACCACTATTCTTGGAGTTTGATTATGTCAGCCGACAGGTGGATAGAAATTACTCTTAGCCGCCATATGGTATGGCTTTTGGTGATTTTGTATATCATGTTCAGCATGCCAGTGGCTAAATCAGTAGGTTTTGAAGTTATCAATGCTTCCACACGGCTAGAAAATGGAATGTATCATCTCAATGCGCAAGTATCATATGATTTTAGCAAATCGGCACTGGATGCTTTAGAGAATGGTGTCCCCCTGACCGTTGAATTAGCTATGGAAGTCCGTCGTAAGCGGCCTTGGTTTTGGGATCGAACAGTCTATACGATACGGCAACGTTTTAGATTGGAGTATCACGCCCTTAGTAGACAATATCTAATTAATAATCTTAATAGTGGTGAACGCCGCAGCTTCCCGGGGAGGCAAACGGCATTGAATTCTATTCAAAAAATCAATGACTTCCCTATGATAGAGCAAAGCCTATTAGCTAAAAATGAAAGGTATCAAGGAGCTCTACGCATAGTGCTTGATACAGAGTTACTGCCAGCACCATTACGTCTATTTACTTATCTTTCTAACGATTGGCAACTCAACAGTCAGTGGTACATATGGCCACTTTAATATGTCGGTTTGTTAGAGGGCACAGTCTAGCACCAACCTTATTTTTACTAGGGTTTCTACTGATCGTCATGATCTTAATGGGCCGTGCTACTACAAATTCAGCCAAATTCGGACAGATGTATGTTTGGTTGTTACTGTTTAGCACTATCGGATTAGGTGCTATGAGCATGTTAATCTTATATCATCTAGTTGAACTAATAAGACTGTACCGTCGCCGGATACCTGGTTCACGACTTACTTTACGGCTAGCCGGTATTTTTGCAGCATTAGCAATCACACCAGTAACCATAGTATATGGGTTCTCTATACATTTCCTTCAAAAGGGTATTGATAGTTGGTTTAATGTTAAAGTTGATGGTGGCTTAGAAGATGCATTAGAACTTAGCCGGATTGCTCTAGACCTACGGATGAGAGAAGTTCTTAGACAGACATTGCGTATTGCTGAAAATATATCTGAAAAAGAGGATTATCAGGTTGGTCAGCGTCTTGACGAGCTGTTAGACACTGGTGAAGCATCTGAATTAACTCTATTCAGTCAAAACGGTCGTATTATCGCTACAGTAACCCTAGACACAACCGATATTTTGCCAAGTCAACCCCCAGATATGGTGTTATTGCACGTGCAGCAAGGTAACAATTACGTTGGGTTAGAACCGATAGGGGATAATAGTTTTTACATCCGAGTGGTGGTAAAGGCTAGCCACAGAAATAACGATGGACGGGAACTGCAGGCGCTATTTCCTGTAACCGACAGATTGAGTTTTCTAGCTGAGGCTGTGCGCATTGCTTTCGATAGTTACCGTGAACTAGTATTCCTACGTGTACCACTCCGAGTTAGCTTTACATTAACCTTGTCTTTAGTCCTACTACTGGCGATATTGGCTGCATTTTGGGCTGCGTTTTATACAGCTCGCCGTATGGTACGGCCATTGCAAGAACTGGCTGATGGCACTCAAGCAGTAGCTGCTGGCCATTTTAATAAACAATTAGCTGGTGCCGGAAGCGACGAATTGGGATTTTTAGTGGAATCATTCAATCAAATGATTCGTAATCTAGCTCAAGCACACGATGATGCACAGCGTAGTCAGGCTTTAGTCGAAAGCCAACGTACCTATCTAGAAACAGTGTTGGCGCGACTATCATCAGGTGTGATAATTGTCGATCAAACAGGTCGACTACAAACCTGTAATGCAGCGGCTAGCCAGATTTTAGAGATCAATTTACAGGAATATGTTGGCGCAGATAGCGAATGGATTGCTATTGTACAACCATCCCTACAAGATTTTATTGGTATTATCAGCCCACATCTGACGACGATAGGTGACTGGCGTCAGGAAATAACTTGGTCTGGTAAAACTGGTCGCTGCATTTTACTATGCCGTGGTAGTTCACTACCGGATGCTGTAGGTGTACGCGGTGGCCATGTTATAGTTTTCGACGATATTACTAACCTAGTTAAAGCTGAACGGGATGCTGCCTGGGCTGAGGTTGCTCGTCGTCTAGCACACGAAATCAAGAATCCTCTGACGCCAATTCAGTTAGCCACTGAGAGGATTCGACACAAGTATCTAAAACAGTTCGATGAAGATCAGGGTAAGGTATTGGATCGCGGCACTCATACCATAATACAGCAGGTGCAAGCGATGAAGGAAATGGTAGACGCTTTCAATGAATATGCACGCCCACCACGTTTGAGGCTAGGCCCACTAGAATTAAGTGACTTTATCACAGAGGTCCTATATCTATATCGGGATTATCCAGTAGGAGTAGAAATAAAGCTCGACCTAATTAAGGAACAGCTGTGGATAAATGCTGACAAAGTACGACTACGGCAATTGTTACATAATTTAGTCAAGAACGCCATCGAAGCTATCTGCGATGGGAAGGGATCGACGCTATGGATTAGTACTCGATGTAAAAATTTAGCTGGTGCCAAATATGCCGAGATGAGCGTTCGCGATAATGGTTCAGGATTTCCTAACAATATTTTATCTAGCGCCTTCGAACCATATGTAACTACTAAACCTAAGGGGACTGGATTAGGATTAGCGATAGTCAAAAAAATCGTTGAAGAACATGGCGGTTGGATTCAGTTAGAAACCCAAACAGATGGTGGGGCACGGGTAGTAATTCAATTGCCAATTTACCAAGAAACGGTTAGGTCTTTAACTTTGCCCTTGCCTACCATTCCAGATGTCCTATCACACACAGATCAGGAGGCAGCTGGATGAGCGTATCTTATATTTTAGTAGTTGATGATGAACCAGATATTAGAGACCTAGTAAAGGAGATCCTAGAAGATGAAGGTTACACTGTTTCAACAGCTGAAAACGCTACTCTCGCCCGAGAAGCACGTCGAGCCCAGCGTCCAGACTTAATCTTACTCGATATTTGGATGCCAGACACAGATGGAATAACCTTGCTTAAGGAATGGAGTGAAGGCGATCATCTGCCATGCCCAGTCATCATAATGTCTGGACATGGCACCGTTGAAACAGCAGTCGAAGCAACCCGTCTGGGTGCATATGATTTTATCGAAAAACCACTATCCATGGCAAAATTATTGCTAACCGTGGAACGAGCATTGCAGACTGATCGGCTAGCACGGGAGAATATGAATCTGCGCCGCCAGCAACGCACCATTGTTGAGCCAGTTGGTCGCAGTGAAGTCGTACAGAGGCTGCGCAGTCAAGTATTACGCATTGCTCAACATGATGCACCTGTATTGATTTTTGGAGAACCTGGCACAGGTAAAGAGGTCTATGGAAGGTTTTTACACAACCACAGTGCACGCCGTAACAAACCTTTCATTGACGTTGGGGTTGGTTCCATAGCGCGCGAAAATGCCACTTTAGAGTTATTCGGTTCCGAGCAAGGTGAGAGGATTCATTACGGAAGACTGGAACAGGCTAGCGGTGGTACACTTTTTCTAGACGAACTTGCTGATATGGACCTTGAAGCACAGGCTAAATTGGCTAGTGCTCTAGAAAATGGTTCTTTCCTACGTATTAGTGGCAAAGAACCAGTTCGGGTGAATGTTCGCGTAGTAGCAGCTACCCACCGTGATCTAGAACATGAAGTATCACTTGGGCATTTTCGTGAGGACCTATACTATCAACTTAATGTAGTTCCGATCAAGCTTCACCCTTTACGTGATCATGTCGAGGATGTGCCAGAGTTACTTAATTACTATGTTAACTACTTTGTTGATCAAGAAGGTCTGACCTACCGTCACTTCACCCTACCTGCCCAAAATCGGCTGCGCAACTATAGCTGGCCAGGTAACATTCGTGAGCTGAAAAACCTTGTACAAAGACTGCTAATTCTAAGTAGTGATGAGGAAATCGCCTTAGAGGAAGTAGATGCCGCTGTCAGGGGTATTACCTCTACTAAACCCCAAGATACTAGTAGTATCCCCTTAAATCTTCCTCTAAGGGAGGCAAGGGAGCAATTCGAGCGCACCTATTTAATGCAACAATTCCGCGAATGTGAAGGTAATGTGGCTAGATTAGCTGACCGTGTTGGTATGGAACGCACCAACCTCTATCGTAAACTGCGCGCTCTGGGTATTGATCCGAAGAAAGCTCTGGATGAGTAAGGAGATTGTGTGAAGATCGTAATTCTAGGCGCAGGCCAAGTGGGTGGTTCAGTTGCACATATCTTAGCCAGCGAAGCTAATGATGTCACTGTGATTGATACCAATACGGAACGTTTACAAGCACTACAGGATCGGTTGGATCTCCGGACCGTCCGTGGACAGGCATCTTATCCAACTGTATTAGAGCAAGCTGGCATCGCGGATGCTGACATGCTAATCGCGCTGACCGATAGCGATGAAACTAACATGATTGCCTGCCAAATTGCTCATACGCTATTCAATACGCCAACCAAGATTGCACGGATACGCTCTGGTAGCTACATGGCCTACAGGGAACAGTTATTCAGAGATGAGGCTCTACCAGTAGATGTATTGATCAGCCCAGAGCAACTAGTTACGGAATATATCCAAAGGATAATAGAGCACCCCGGTGCTCTGCAGGTATTAGATTTCGCTGAAGGACAAGTTAGGTTAGTAGGTGTTAAAGCTTACGAAGGCAGTACTCTAGTCGGACAGGCACTTCGTGCACTACCTGAACGTATCCCAGGTGTTGATACGAGAGTTGCTGCTATCTTCCGTCAGGGAAGCCCAATAATACCAGAAGGTAACACTATAATAGAGGCTGAAGATGAGGTTTTTCTGATTGCTGCTCGTAAGAATACACGTGCCATCGTCGCTGAACTACGTAAATTGGACCGTATGGTCAAACGCATCATAATCGCCGGCGGTGGCCACATTGGTGCAAGGTTAGCTCAGGGATTAGAGGACCGTTTCCAAGTTAAGATCATAGAACGGAACCCAATTACAAGTAAGCGTCTATCAGAACAGCTAGACCGAGCAATCGTCTTGGAAGGAGATGCTGCTGACGAAAATCTTCTACGTCAGGAAAACATCGAGCATGTTGACGTGTATTGCGCCGTTACCAATGACGATGAGGCTAACATTCTTTCAGCGATGCAAGCTAATCGTATGGGCGCCCGGAAGGTAATGGCACTTATTAACCTTCTCTCTTACGTCGAACTTGTTGAATCATCCGGTATCATTGACGTAGCGATTTCTCCTCAGCAAGCAACTATTGGTAGCCTACTTGCACATGTCCGCCGTGGTGATGTAGTAAAAGTACATTCGCTAAGAAGAGGCGCTGCTGAAGCTATAGAAGCTATAGCACATGGCGATTATAAGACTTCAAAGGTTGTAGGACGGCGCATTGAAGAGATACGCTTACCGCCAGGTACCACTATAGGCGCTATAGCACGTGGTGATGAGGTAGTCATCTGTCATCATGATACCGTGATAGAGGCAGATGATCATGTAATCCTATTTCTAATTGATAAGAAGCGCGTTCCAGAAGTAGAAAGATTATTCTCTGTTGGGGCTACTTTCCTATAATTTATTATTTAACTGATCTTTTATATCAATAATCTGTCTTTAAATCTAATAGTCTTCCTAAAGAGATTGATAGTTGTTTACAGGAAATAAACATGACAGCATTCGACTTCGAGATAGCGCGATACAATATGATAGAACAGCAGATCCGTCCTTGGGAGGTATTAGATCAGCTTGTATTAGACACACTTTCTAACACACCACGTGAAGATTTTGTGCCAGTAAGTTACCGTAGATTGGCATTCAGCGATATTGAAATCCCATTGGGTCATGGTGAATACATGATGAAGCCAAATCTTGAAGCTAGAATGCTACAGGCTCTGGATGTGAAGCTGAATGATACTATATTAGAAGTTGGTACTGGTAGTGGCTACCTTACAGCCTGTCTAGCACAGTTGGCAAGAAAACTTGTAGTTAGTATAGACATTGTTCCGGAATTTACGGAAGCTGCACGTACCAAGCTTAAAACCCGAGGTCTGATTAATAACGTGTTGCTGCATACAGGAGACGCAAGTCGGAGCTGGGGTATAAATCGTTATAATGCTATCGTAGTTACTGGATCAGTATCTACCATAACTGACTGCTGGCGCCACAGTCTAAGTTTAGGTGGGCGACTTTTTATAGTTGTTGGCCAACCGCCAGCGATGGAAGCTTTACTGATTACACGGGTTGATGAGCATGAATGGATACAGGAAAGCTTGTTTGAAACTATCATTGCTCCTTTGCGCAACATCGCTCCTATTAGAAATTTTGTATTTTAATGGGTGAACCAAAAGAAGTAGGGATTGCCGCTCACCATAACTGCTTAAATCCTCTGAAACCATGCTTAAACTTTATCACCTGATATTAGTTTTTATAGTCACAACCTTATGTAGTACTCAACCGACGCTGGCAGAAAATTTGCTGCAAATTTATCATCAAGCAGAGGATAACGATCCTGTACTTAAAACTGCAATCGCTGTACATAAAGCTATACAGGAAACACATCTACAGGTAAAAGCAATGCTTCTACCGAGAATAGAGGCTACAGCTGAGGAAGATAATATTTTTGGAAAAGGAAGTGTAGAACATGGGATGGATAATGGTCATGCTTACGGAATTAACATGGTACAATCCCTCTACAATCGTGGCTATCTGGTCCGGCAACAACTGTCAGCAGCAGTTGTAAAACAGTCTGATATTGATCTAAATAGAACTCGCAACGAATTAATTTTAAGGGTAACGAAAGTTTATTTTCGTGTATTAGCAGCACTTGATAATCTCATATATGCAACCGCTGAAAAGAATGCCTTCGCTCGCCAGCTCATACAGGCTAACCGACGATTCGAAGTTGGGTCAACTACTATCAACGATGTTTATGATACACAGGCTCGTTTCGATGCTGCTGTTTCCCAAGAAATAGACGCTTTTAACAAATTAGCCGATTCGATGGAAATTTTGCATCAATTGACTAACCAGGAATATGTAGAATTGAACCCACTTAGCGCAAGGATGCCTATGATGCTACCTATAGAGCCTAACAGCTCAGAGGAATGGGTAAGTGTGGCATTGGAAAACAATTTATCTATACGTAGCGCTATTTTTCGGGTCGATCAAGCAAAAAAAAATGTCAGCTTGCAAGAAGCTGAACACTATCCAACACTGGATTTGAAAATTAGCTATATTGATGCTGATAACAGTCT
>CAIRZE010000113.1 GCA_903882995.1 uncultured Candidatus Competibacteraceae bacterium | reverse complement strand
CATCAACTCATATTTAAATCAGAGATCGTTGAGCATATAACATCTCCAATGTGTCTAGAATATTTCTTAAACACACTAGCTTCATAATTTAATTTATTATTGTTCTTTATAAAGATGAGCTAGTGGGTGATAAACATTATACGGTATCTAGTACTATAAGAAAATTATAAGAAAATTTGTGATTTGAATATTGAGTTATGGTCAGGTTAAGTTAATAAAAGCAAGTTTCTGTAGATATCTAGATAGTACAAATATCTAAATTAATCTTACTGAGTGCTAGTGCTTCAATGTTATTGATCAACATGTCATTCAGTAAGTATTAGAAAGAAGAAATGTAAAGCTAGGTCAATATGCAATCTCAAATAAAATATTCTTCTCTTTTCAGTTGCGAGTTTTTCCCACCTAATACTTACGAAGGTATCAGCAAACTATCTTCTACATGCAAATTACTAATGCGCATTAAACCAGCATTTTTCTCAGTTACCTATGGGGCTGGTGGAACAGCGCGTCAGCGCACTTTTCAAACTATAAAAGAGATTAGGACAAGCAGTGGTATAGATGATGCTGCTCCACATATGACTTGTGTAGCCTCTACACGAGCAGGAGTTCGCGAAATGCTAGATCTTTATAGCAAATATGGTATTCATCACCTCGTGGTTATAAAGGGAGACTTACCATCAAATATGCAAGATTTTGGGGATTTTCGCTATGCTAAAGAATTAGTGGGATTCATACGTTCTGAAACTGGAGATCAATTCCACATTGAAGTCGCTGCATATCCGGAATTTCATCCACAGGCTAGTAATAATAAAAATGACATTTTAAATTTCAAATATAAGGTTGAATCTGGAGCTAACAGCGCCATCACTCAATATTTCTATAACGCAGAATCCTACTTCCGTTTTATTGATGACTGCGAAACCCTTGGATTAGATATACCTATCGTGCCGGGTATAATGCCGATTACAAATTTTAGACAGCTAGCCAAATTTTCTGACAACTGTGGAGCAGAAATTCCACGCTGGCTTCGCAAACGGTTGGAAGGCTGTGAGGGTGACTGCATTGCAATTCGTGCTTATGGGTTAGAGATAGTTACTGCCCTATGCAGGCGTCTACTAGATAATGGTGCACCAGGACTACACTTCTATACCATGAATCAAGCAGCGTTAACACTAGAAATCAGCGAGCGTCTTGGTCTGATTCGCGAACTAGTTTAGAAAAAATGGGTTTCAGGTTCAAAGTTACAAACCGGTATTTATAAAATAAGGTTATATGTATAAGTGTACAGGAATCTTCCTATGTAACAGTGCACTAATGATAAATTTATCTTCAAAGCAAACAGTTAGATACACTATATAGTATTTCATAAATAATGAAATACATTATATGGAAATTTTCCCTATATCCTCTAAAATCTAGAGTCCATCTCCACTAAGACTGGACCGGACCACAGTCATATATAACTATAACGTTATCAGATCTAGTAAGTAATACACTCTAACTTTGAATCAATAAAACTGAGGAGAACGCCGACTTATGAAAACTGCACATCTACAGCCTGTCGACCAACCGACCGCTGCCGCCGATGTGCCACTGCAGCCAGCTGCCTGGGATATTTGGGAAAATAAATATAGGTTAAAGACTAAGGACGGAGTACCGATAGATGAAAATATAGATGGTACCCACCAAAGAGTTGCTACAGCGCTAGCCGATGTAGAGATATCCCCAGAATTGCGGGGGTTTTGGTATGAAAAATTTCTGTGGGCTTTACGGCATGGCGCTATTCCAGCTGGGCGTATTATTTCCAATGCTGGAGCCTGGAAATACAAACCTGCGACTTCAACTATCAATTGCACCGTTTCTGGTACGATCCATGACTCGATGGATGATATTTTGAGAAAATTGCACGAGGCAGGGCTGACCCTCAAATCTGGTGCTGGTATAGGTTACGAGTTTTCCACACTGCGCCCAAGGGGTGCTTACGTATCAGGTGCAGGCTCTCATACTTCTGGGCCGTTATCATTCATGGATATTTACGACAGAATGTGCTTCACTGTGTCCTCAGCTGGAGGGCGCCGAGGGGCCCAAATGGGAACATTCGATATTGGCCATCCTGATGTGATAGAGTTTATTCGTGCTAAACGCGAGTCTGGTCGTCTCCGCCAATTTAACCTATCATTGCTGATCAATGGGGACTTCATGGAAGCAGTCAAAAAGGATGATGATTGGCTGCTAGCCTTTCCTATTCTAGAAAAAGAAGCCGAGCAGGATAACATTGATCTATACGATGCTAGTAGAGTTATCTGGCGATGCTGGCCTATTAAAGAAAACTTGATTCTGAATGACGCTGGGCAAGTTGCCTGTAAGATTTACCAAAGAATCCGCGCCAGGCGTCTCTGGGATTTGATCATGGCTTCCACTTACGATTATGCTGAACCAGGGTTCATCCTAGTCGATCGTGCGAATGAGATGAATAATAATTGGTTCTGTGAAGATATTCGTGCCACTAACCCTTGTGGTGAACAAATACTTCCTCCTTATGGAGCCTGTCTTTTGGGGTCTATAAATCTCACAAGATTCGTGCAAAACCCGTTTACTGAAAAAGCTTGCTTTGACTGGAATACTTTTCAAGAAGTAGTCGCTATCTTCACCAGAATGCTAGACAATGTTGTAGAGATTAACGGATTGCCACTGAAACAGCAACGTCAGGAAATTCTTTGCAAGCGCCGGCACGGTATGGGTTATCTTGGCCTGGGTTCTACCCTAACGATGTTAAGAATACAATATGGATCACAAGATTCTCTGGCTTTTACCGAGAAAGTAACACAGGAAATGGCATTGACTGGCTGGAAAATCGCCCTGGAACTCGCTCTAGAGAAGGGAACAGCCCCTATATTAGAACAGGATTTCATAGTAACTTCTGAAATGTTGCGTAAGCGCCCAGAGATGGCACGCGATGGGATACAAGAGGGCCAATCGATTAAGGGTAAGGTACTGCATACTCGCTATAGCCGCTACATGCAACAAATCGCCGAAATTGAACCGCAACTTATCAATGAATTGGCACAAGTTGGAGCTCGATTCACTCACCATAGCTCTATTGCGCCTACAGGAACGATAGCACTATCGTTGGCTAACAATGCTAGTAATGGCATCGAACCAAGTTTCGGTCATCACTATTTTAGAAATATTATTCGGCCTGGTAAAAAAACTAAAGAGAAGGTAGATGTATTTTCGTTCGAGTTGTTAGCATATAGACACTTTATTAATTCTAAAGCGATGCCTGGCTGTGATTCACCAGAACAGCGACTACCTGACTATTTCATTGCTGCTGATGACGTGAGTCCGAGACAGCATGTAGATGTCCAAGCTGCTGCTCAGAAGTGGATTGATTCTAGCATCTCTAAAACTGCAAACGTACCGACTGATTTTCCTTATGAGGACTTCAAAGATATTTACTTGTATGCTTACCAAAAAGGGCTGAAGGGCTGTACAACTTTCCGCTTTAATCCAGCTGTCTTCCAAGGTGTACTAGTCAATGAGCATGATCTAGCAAATACTTTCTACCGGTTTTTAATGGAAGACGGTTCCGAAATTGAGGTAAAAGGTAATGAGGAGATCGAGTATGATGGAGAGATGCATACAGCTGCTAATTTATTCGATGCTCTTAAAGAGGGTTACTATGGCAAATTGTGATCTTTTTTACGATTACCAATCAGCCACAGGGCATTTAAAATGCCTATAAAGATCGATAAGAAGATAGTCGCTTACAGTATTGTCAACACTGAAAATGAATTATCTAAATCAAAGAGCAGCTCAACTCCATCTGTACAGCACATGCATGAAAGTGTAGCTCGGCCAGAAACTCTGGCTGGTGGTACCTATAAAGTTAAGACACCACTTTCCGATCACGCTCTCTATATTACTATCAATGATATAGTACTTAATCCAGGCACTGAATATGAGGTAAGAAGGCCTTTTGAAATATTTATTAACTCAAAAGCAATGGAGCATTTTCAATGGATTGTAGCACTAACCCGTATCATCTCGGCGGTATTCCGTAAGGGTGGCGACGTAACATTTTTAGTAGAAGAAATGCGTTCAGTATTCGACCCAAAGGGTGGCTATTTTAAAAGAGGCGGAAGATATATGCCTTCTCTAGTAGCAGAAATTGGTGATGTGATTGAATCTCATATGCGATCTATCGGATTGCTCAAAGAAGAAGTCCTTGACGAATACCAACGCAATATGATTATTGAACAACGTAATAAGTATGAATCTGGAAGAGCTATAGAAATACAAGATGATAGTATGGATAGTTTTCCTCCGGGAACTACGCTTTGCAGCAAATGCCATACAAAGGCAGTTATCGTAATGGATGGTTGCCTAACTTGCCTAAATTGTAGTGATTCTAAATGCTCATAGGCTAGGCATTATTTTTGGCTAGGCATTATTTTTTCTAATTACCTCTTTCTTCAGTTAGTTTGAGATAACATTTAATTTGAGATAAATAGTCCATGCAAAATAAAGTGAAACTGCCTGATAAAATGACAGTAATAGAAATTACAGAACCCGGTGGCCCTGAAAAGCTGGTTCCTAGATATCGCCCAGTGCCATTACCATCACCTAATGAAGTTCTTATTAAGGTTGCTACTGCTGGAGTTAACCGGCCAGACTGTTTGCAACGTGAGGGTCATTATTCACCCCCACCAGGCGCTTCTGATATCCCGGGACTGGAAGTATCTGGCACGGTGGTCGCTCTGGGCGAAATGGCTGTTGGTATGTGGAAGATCGGTGACAGAGTTTGTGCTCTACTTACCGGTGGTGGCTATGCTGAATACTGCACTGCCCCTGCGATGCAGTGTCTACCGATCCCAAATGGGTTAAGTTTGAGACAGGCTGCAGCCCTGCCGGAGACACTCTTCACAGTGTGGAGTAACGTCTTCGAGCAGGCTCGATTAAAACCTGGGGAAACTCTACTGATTCATGGTGGTGCAAGTGGTATTGGTACTATTGCTATTCAACTCGCTAATTCCCTAGGTTCGAAAGTCTTCGTCACTGTTGGTAGTATTGAAAAGATTCAACCATGTCTGGATCTAGGTGCTGAACAGGCTATCAATTACCGTGAGCAAGATTTCGTCCAAGTAATCAAGGCACTTACCAGTAACCGTGGAGTAGATGTAATTCTTGATATGGTTGGTGGTGATTACGTACAGCGCAATCTCAGTGCGCTAGCTGTAGAAGGGAGGCTAGTATTTATTGCTTTCCTACGTGGGTCTAAATTAGAGATAAATCTAGCACCTGTGATGATGAAACGTCTGATAATCACTGGCTCCACTTTACGTGCCCGGCCGGTCGAATATAAAGCGTCTATAGCTATAAATCTGCGAAAAACAGTATGGCCCCTTCTTTCAAGTGGCGTAATCAAGCCCGTTATTTACAGGACATTCCCATTATTGGAAGCGCATATTGCTCATTCTATAATCGAATCTAGTCAACACATTGGGAAACTGCTACTTGATGTTAGTTAGTTAATCATCTAATAGTTATCGAAGGAAAAAGAAGAGCTAAGTCCTATGCTAAGGCTACTCTACTAGGATTTTAGACACGAGAGCATGTTGGGGGGGGGGAGTGCCCAACCAACAGGAAGGTGGTGGGGCTTTGCTTTGCTTGTACGCCTGCGCTTATCCAGCTATAGCAGCAACGGCCGGCTGATCTAACAATTCCACATAGGCTAGAGGTGCATTATCGCCGGCCCGAAACCCACACTTTAGAATGCGTAGATATCCACCAGGGCGGTACTGAAATCTGGGACCAAGCTCATTAAAAAGCTTAGTAACTACAACACGGTCACCTAAACGAAGAAACGCCAACCGCCTATGAGCTACGCTATCCAGCTTAGATAAAGTGATCAACGGTTCAGCAACCTGGCGTAACTCCTTAGCTTTAGGCAAGGTCGTGCGAATAGCACCGTGAGTAAACAGCGATGCTACCATATTACGCATCATGGCCTTACGGTGGCTACTAGTACGATTAAGCTTACGACCGGATTTATGATGGCGCATGGACATGGATTCCTTAATTAATAAATGAATAAAGGTCATATTTTAAATATAAAAATAAAAGAGGAAATACGCCCAATTTTTTATTCTATTGACACTGGAACCAATTTCTACTCTACGTCATCGATACCATTTGTATCACTGCTAGCTGTTGTCGTAGGCTGAAAATTCTGCTTTGATAGTTTGACATCTGTTTCAAAGATTTCAGACGCGCCTACTGGCCGCCTTGAGGTAATGCGCTGTTCCTCAGTCTGCTCTAAACATAGAGGCGGCCAATCATCGATCTTCATACCAAGCACTAACTTGTACTTAGCAAGCACGTCCTTGATTTCTGTTAAGGACTTCTTACCAAGATTTGGAGTTTTCAACAATTCTGATTCAGTACGCTGAACTAAATCACCAATATAGTATATATTCTCAGCTTTTAAGCAATTGGCGGAACGCACAGTAAGCTCGAGATCATCTACAGGATGCATCAGGACAGGATCAATGTCTAACGACGGCTTCGGCAATGGCTCATCACGCTTGCCTTTCAATTCTACGAATACTGAGAGTTGCTCAAGTAGAATCAATGCTGCAGTACGGATCATCTCTTCTGGATCAACAGTGCCGTTTGTTTCTAAGGTTAAAACTAGCCTATCCAGATTAGTACGCTGCTCAACACGTGCACTCTCTACACGATAGCTGATCCGCTCTACTGGACTGAAAGAAGCATCTAGCCTTAAGTGACCGATCGAACGAGTCTCACTGTCAGCGCTATCCCTATGCGTAGCAGGCAAGTAGCCCCTACCTCGCTCTACCTTGAGGCGCATGTTTAACTCACCGTCCTTAGTTAAATGTGCTATCAGGTGATCCGGATTAGCAATTTCGACCGCATTACTACCAGCGATGTCACTAGCAAAAACCGGTCCTGGTCCTTTTTTAGTCAAGGTCAGGTTTGCTTCCTCAAGACCTTCATGTAGAGTTACCGCTACCCCCTTTAGATTAAGAAGTACATCTATAACATCTTCTTGAACTCCTTCAATGGTTGAATACTCATGCAAAACTTGGTCGATCTCACACTCGACGATGGCAGCACCAGGGATAGAAGAAAGCAAAATTCTGCGCAAAGCATTACCGAGAGTGTAACCGAAACCGCGTTCCAGTGGCTCTACCGTCACCTGTGCCAATCTGGGTGCCGGCTTTTCCACCTCAACACGAGTCGGTTTTAGCAAAGCAAATCCGCTTACCATCCTCTTTCCCTCAGATTCAATCACTTAGAGTAAAGCTCCACAACCAACGATTCGTTAATATCAGCTGGTAAATCGCTTCGATCAGGAAGCCGCTTGAATATTCCTTTCATTTTGCTCACATCTACATCTATCCAGTCTACAAAGCCATGACCTTGAGCAAGCTGTAATGAATACTGGATTCGAGTCTGGTTACTGCTCTTTTCATGGATGGCAACTATATCACCAGGCATAATTTGATGAGAAGGGATATTTACCCTCTGACCATTAACGGTAATCGCTCTGTGAGAAACTAACTGCCTAGATTCAGCACGGGTGCTGCCAAATCCCATCCGATACACCAAGTTATCCAGACGACACTCCAATAGCCTCAATAAATTTTCACCAGTGGAACCTTTAAGTCTCGCTGCTTCCTTATAATATTTTACAAATTGGCGCTCCAATACGCCATAAACACGGCGTAACTTCTGCTTTTCACGCAGCTGTAACCCATAGTCAGAGAGTCTAGGACGCCTTGCACCATGCTGGCCAGGCGGCTTTTCCAGATTACATTTAGATTCTAGCGCGCGGGCCGCAGATTTTAAGAACAAATCCACGCCCTCACGACGGCTCAATTTACACTTCGGACCAAGATATCTCGCCACGGTGCTACTCCTTGACTAGACGCGCCGGCGTTTCGGAGGCCTACAACCATTATGCGGTATCGGCGTAACATCCATTATGCTCATGATCTTAAAGCCAGCAGAGTTCAAGGCTCGTACAGCGGACTCACGACCAGGCCCTGGTCCCTTAACGTTAACCTCCAAGTTCTTGACGCCAAACTCTTTGACCGCATTACCCACCCGCTCTGCTGCAACCTGCGCAGCGAAAGGTGTACTCTTTCTTGAACCTCTGAATCCAGATCCACCTGATGTGGCCCATCCTAAAGCATTACCCTGTCGGTCAGTAATGGTAATAATAGTATTATTAAATGATGCGTGGATATGTGCAATGCCATCCACCACGTTCTTTTTGATACGCTTACGCGGTTTAGCAATTGGTTTCGCCATTCTCCAATCCAACTTAATGACAGCGGAAATCTAAAAATTTTAGGCAGACTAGACTACTAACTACCTACTACTTACGGATTGCACGGCGAGGGCCCTTGCGTGTCCGCGCATTGGTACGCGTGCGCTGCCCACGCACCGGCAACCCTCGCCTATGGCGCAAGCCGCGGTAGCAACCAAGATCCATCAGCCGCTTGATATTCATTGATACTTCGCGGCGAAGGTCGCCCTCCACAATATACTTACTTACCTCTGCACGCAGCGCATCTACCTGTGTCTCATCTAAATCACGGACCTTAGCGTCCGCAGCAACTTGGGCAGACTCGCAAATCTGCCTAGCACGCGTCTTACCAACTCCATAGATCGCTTGCAACGCAATCATCGCATGCTTGTTGATTGGAACATTGATACCTGCAATCCGGGCCATACCCATAGCTCCTTTTACCGTATCAGGCAGACTACTGCTGTACAAAAGCGGCCAGTATAGCTTACCCGACGCAGTCAATCAATAACAAACAATAACAAATATATAACAATCTCATCCTTGCCGCTGCTTGTGGCGAGCATCCTTACAGATTACACGTACCACATGGTCGCGTCTAATGATTTTACAATTACGGCAAATCTTTTTGACAGAGGCCCGCACTTTCATAATTTTTCTCCAAAATGCTATAGCTAATATGAGACAGTACCGGCCTTTATTCCACTCTAAACTCTTTTCTTATTCTGTTGTTATTACATCAGCGTATCTGGATCTGGCTCTTAAAGCTACTCTTCTTCAACAAGCTCTCATATTGATGAGACATCAAATGTGCCTGAACCTGTGCCATAAAATCCATTACTACTACCACAATGATCAATAGGGAAGTACCACCAAAATAGAATGGTACTCGCCAGTATAAAATTAGAAATTCAGGTAATAAACAAACGCCAGTTATATAAAGCGCTCCAATTACTGTCAACCTTGTCAATACCTTATCAATGTAATTTGCAGTCCGTACCCCAGGACGTATACCAGGAATAAATGCACCTGATTTCTTTAAGTTGTCGGCTGTTTCCTTAGAATTAAAGACCAGTGCTGTGTAAAAGAAACAGAAAAAGATAATTAAACCGGAGTAAAGCAAAACATAAACAGGTTGACCAGGTGATAATACAGAACTGATATTCCGCAACCATTCTATGCTCAGTGAGTTGCTAAGAAAACTGCCTAATGTCGCCGGAAATAAAATCAAACTGGATGCAAAAATCGGCGGTATCACGCCTGACATATTTAATTTCAGAGGCAAATGGGTAGTCTGTGCAGCATACATCCGCCGCCCCTGTTGACGTTTAGCATAATTGACTGTGATACGCCGCTGCCCACGCTCAATAAATACTACAAACCCCGTTACCAATACCGCTAGTGCCAATAAAAACAACACCAGTATAACATGTAACTCACCAGTACGAGCCAATTCTAAAGTGCCACCAACTGCATGAGGTAAACCAGCAACAATACCGGCAAAGATCAGCATGGAAATACCATTGCCAACCCCACGCTCAGTGACTTGCTCACCCAGCCACATTAAAAAGAGTGTTCCAGTAACTAGGCTGATAGTTGCAATTAAAACAAAGCTGATACCAGGCTCAATTACGACAGCAGACGAACCAACTGACGCCTGTCCTTGTAGAGCAATACTAACCCCAATCCCCTGAAGTGCAGCTAATACAACTGTCAGATACCTGGTATAGCGGGTAAGTCTATGGCGACCGGCTGCTGCACCACCCTCTTTACGTAATTGCTCTAAAGATGGTACAACCATTGACATTAACTGCAAGATTATTGAGGCTGAAATATATGGCATGACTCCTAATGCAAAGATGCTTAATCTACTCAGAGCACCACCAGAGAACATATTAAACATGTCGAGTATAGTACCACGCTGCTGATCGAACAGCTGAGCCATAGCACGCGGGTCAATCCCAGGTACCGGGATATGAGTACCGATTCTAAATACTCCAAGCGCCACCAGTAGAAAAAGGAGGCGCCGGCGCAAATCAGTCATCTTGCCGAAATTCGGCAGCAGTGCCGTTGCCATTTTGTTTACTCAACGATCGTCCCGCCAGCCTCTAACAATGCTGTGCGGGCACCTGTTGTTAAGACTATACCACTGATAAGAGATAGATTTACCACTTTCTTTAGAGCGCCAGAGTTAATTACCCTAGCTTTTTTAGCGAAAACTGGTATGATGTTGGCCGATTTGAGTACAGCGAGGTCGATAACAACTTCTGCTTCTATTTTTTCTAAATCTCCTAAACGCACCTCAGCAGTGTCTTTAGATGTCATTGAGCGAAACCCACGTTTCGGTAGCCGCCTCTGTAGCGGCATCTGGCCACCTTCAAAACCGACCTTATGATAGCCACCTGCACGTGCATGCTGACCTTTATGGCCGCGTCCACAAGTTTTCCCAAGGCCGGAACCGATACCACGCCCAACACGATGCTTGCTAGGCCGACTACCTGGTGTAGACTTTAGGTTATTAAGGCGCATAAATTTAAGACTCCTCGACCTTCAATAGATAAGAAACCTTACGTATCATGCCCCTGTTTTCTGGGGTATCGACTAGTACTACACTTCTATTAAGGCGTCGCAATCCCAACCCAATCACACAAGCTCGGTGAGCAGAAAGGCGTCCGTTAACACTTTTTATCAGTGTCACTTTCAGTTTATTAGACATATCTTCAACTCCTTATGTCGTCAATAGCCTTCCCACGTTTAGATGCTTGATAATTAGGTGACTTCATAGTATTCAAACCGCGAATTGTAGCACGCACAACGTTGATTGGATTACGTGAACCGACACATTTCGCAAGTACATCTTTAACACCAACTACTTCAAATACAGCACGCATTGCACCACCAGCGATTATCCCCGTGCCTTCAGAGGCAGGCTGCATGAAGATCTGAGCCGCTCCGTGTTCAGCAGTAACCGGATACTGAAGTGTAGTGCCATTAAGCGGTACCTTACTCATACTCTTACGAGCCTTATCCATAGCTTTTTGAATCGCCATCGGAACTTCACGAGCCTTGCCATATCCTAGACCGACTCGACCGTTACCATCTCCTACTACAGTAAGGGCAGTAAACCCAAATTGACGTCCACCCTTGACGACTTTTGCCACACGGTTGACGGCAATCAACTTCTCCTGTAAACCATCAGTATTCTGAGAGCCTTCTACGTTAATCGCCATGCTGTCTATTCCTTAAAACTCTAAACCGTTCTCGCGAGCGGCATCAGCTAACGCTTTGACTCGGCCGTGATACATAAAACCGGAACGGTCAAAAGCCACTTTGGTGATACCAACAACTCTAGCCTTCTCAGCAATCACCCTCCCTACTATCTTAGCGGCGGCAACACCTCCGGTATTTGTTAGCAGCTGACGGAGTGCTGGTTCTAATGTAGAAGTAGCCACTAGAGTAAGATCCCCATTCGGGGCTGGTATGATAATCTGAGCATAGATATGGTTAGGCGTACGATGCACACAAAGCCGGTGAACGCCCAATTCACGGATCTTATGCCTAGCTCGTAACCCGCGTCGTAGACGCGTAGCTTTCTTCTTATCGGCTGCTTTCTTGTCCATAGCAGGATCCTTACTTCTTCTTAGCTTCTTTCAAAATAATAGCTTCATCAGAATAGCGTATGCCTTTCCCTTTATAAGGTTCTGGCGGCCTATAAGCCCGAATCTTGGCAGCAACCTCACCGACCTGCTGTTTATCTATACCTTGAATAAGGATTTCTGTCTGGCTAGGTGTCTGGATAATAATCCCTTCTGGCCCTATAAACTCTATAGGGTGGGAAAAACCTAAAGTTAGATTCAAAATTTTGCCATTTACCTGAGCTCTATAGCCAACGCCAACTAATTGCAATTTACGCTGAAATCTACAAGAGACACCAACTACCATATTGTTAATTAGAGCTCGCATTGTACCAGTCATGGCACGGTATTTAGCTTCATTTGTTAACCGACGCGAACTAACTAAAAGATCACTACCATCCCGTCGAACTTCCACCCATGGGTGGATTTTCAGTCCTATTGAACCATACGTACCCTGGAGAAAAATGGATTGTCCATCAATATTTATATCAACTCCGTTAGGCACGGATATTGGTTTCTTACCAACCCGTGAAGTACGAATATTCGTTCCCTTAATATCTATCTCCATGAGAGATTCTCCCTTTAGGCCACAAGGCAAATTACTTCGCCACCATGCCCAGCTATACGAGCAGAACGGTCACTCATTAAACCATGAGGTGTAGATATAATGGCAATACCCAAACCGTTCATTACCCTGGGTAAGTCATCTTTGCCACAAAATACACGCCTACCTGGTTTACTAATTCGCTTAATCTTGTCTATAACTGGCTGACCTTCGAAATACTTTAGAGTAGCTGTCAATTCCGCTTTACTATTATGCATTTTATCAACTACAAAATCGCTAATGTAGCCCTCTTCATGCAACACTCGAGCAACCGCCGCTTTCAATTTTGATGCAGGCATGCTTACCTGAGATTTAGCTGCAGCTTGAGCGTTTCGGATACGCGTTAGCATATCTGCAATTGGATCTGTCATACACATGTTATCAAGTAACCCCAATTCAATTTGTCGGCCTCAAGAACACAGCCGTCTGGAGCGTGGCGAACCATCAAAACTTATAATCACCAACTAGCCTTATGCAGGCCAGGCACATCACCTCGCATAGTAGCTTCCCGTAACTTATTACGAGAAAGACCAAATTTACGATAGAATCCGTGAGGCCGACCTGTTAACCGACAGCGATTATGCAACCGGCACGGACTAGCATCACGGGGTAGTGCCTGCAACTGCCGCTGTGCTTCACGCCGCTGTTGCTCACTGCTTGCCGGATCGCGGAGAGTCTCTTTCAGTGCGATCCTCTTAACGGAATAGCGCTCGACGATACTAATACGCCTAGCTTCACGGTTTATCATACTCTGCTTAGCCACATCTCTATACTCAATTACGGAATGGGAAATTAAATGCAGCCAGCAATGCTCGTCCTTCTTCATCAGTACGGGCATTGGTGGTGATAGTAATATCGAGACCACGGATTGTATCTATCTTATCGTAGTCAATTTCTGGGAAGATAATCTGTTCCCGTACCCCAAGACTATAGTTCCCACGACCATCAAAAGCACGAGCGCTGAAACCGCGAAAATCCCGAATGCGCGGTATAGCAATATTAATTAATCGATCTAAGAATTCATACATACGGTCCCTTCTCAGGGTTACTTTACAACCTATAGGCCAACCAGTACGGATTTTAAATCCGGCAATGGATTTACGCGACAGGGTAACAACTGGCTTCTGACCAGAGATCTGTGTAAGGTTACTAACTGCATGCTCCATAATCTTCTTATCAGCTACCGCCTCTCCAACACCCATATTTAAAGTAACTTTAGTGATACGTGGCACTTCCATAATATTATTATATTTGAATTGTTCACATATCTTTTGTACTACTGCTTCGCGATAATACTGTTGTAACCGGGCCATAGCCATCCCCTTAGGAATACACTACTTCGTTATTAGACTTAAAGTAGCGGACCTTCTTACCATCTTCTAGGATCCGAAATCCAACCCGATCACCCTTATTGGTGGCGTGGTTAAACAACATCAAATTAGATAAATGAATTGCTGCCTCATGCTCGACAATACCTCCAGATACACTACGCGCTGGATTAGGTTTAATATGTCTCTTGATAAGATTAATACCAGATACGATCACACGGTCGCGACCTACTATGCGGACTACCTTACCACGCCGACCTTTATCTTTACCAGCAATTACAATAATTTCATCATCTCTTCTAATTTTGCGCATATTGTATTCCTACTGTCTCATAACACTTCAGGAGCCAGGGAAATTATTTTCATAAAACGCTCGCTACGCAACTCACGTGTTACTGGTCCAAAGATACGTGTACCTATTGGCTCCAGTTTGTTATTAAGTAATACTGCTGCGTTGCCATCAAAGCGAATTAGGGAACCGTCGGGCCGCCGCACACCCTTGCGGGTACGGACCACTACAGCGTTATAGACCTCACCCTTGCTAACCTTACCCCGTGGGATCGCGTCTTTAACGCTAACTTTAATAATATCACCAATATGCGCATACCTACGGTGTGAACCTCCTAACACCTTAATGCACATCAACCTGCGGGCTCCGCTGTTGTCAGCAGCATCTAAAATAGTTTGCATCTGAATCATAATTCAACATTCCTGTTACGGAGGTTATAATCCGCAGAAGCGCATCCAGTATCAGTCTACTGGCAATTTATTATTTTCACTGAGAATTCTCGATCAACTCAACTAAGGTCCAAGCCTTAGTCTTAGCTAAAGGATGACATTGTTTAATCTTCACCAAATCGCCATTTCGGCACTGATTATGCTCATCATGTGCATGTAACCTAGTGGTACGACGGATGTATTTACCATAGATAGGGTGTTTGACTAGCCGCTCAACAGACACTGTTATAGTCTTATCCATCTTATTACTAGTCACACGCCCAGTTAGTGTACGTTCTTTCTTGTTACCTTCCGTCGTCATATCTTGCTAACCTTTTCGCTTATTACCATTCTTACCCGAGCAATATTATGGCGCACCTGGCGGAAGAGATGAGATTTACAAGCAGCTTGACTAGTGGTGCGCTGCATACGCAGATTAAACTGCTCGCGCAATAGCTCTAAAAGTTCCTGATGGAGTTCTTCCCGGTTTTTCTGTCGCAAATCATTAGTATTCATCACATCACCATCCTCGTTACAAACACCGTCTGCACCGGGAGCTTAGCGGATGCTAAGCGAAATGCTTCTCGTGCTATTGTTTCTGTCACTCCTTCCACCTCATACAACACACGTCCAGGTTTTACCTTTGCTACCCAGAATTCAACGTTGCCTTTACCACTACCCATGCGTACTTCCAATGGTTTCTTGGTAACAGGCTTATCTGGAAAAATGCGGATCCATACCTTTCCGCCTCGTTTGATATAGCGGTTGATAGCACGCCTCGCTGCCTCAATTTGGCGCGCGGTCAGCATCCCGCGAGTAGTGCATTTTAACCCGTACTCGCCGAAACTTACACAGGTGCCGCTGGTGGCGACGCCGGTATTACGCCCCTTGCGCTGCTTGCGGAACTTCGTTCTTTTCGGCTGTAACATAATCCGTCTCTTCTATAAATGCAGACACTCCACATCTACATGCCGCGGAGTTCAGTAATGATCTAAATGATCTAATTAACTAGCGATCGCTTTCTCAGGTTTCGATTCACCTATACGTATACGGTCGAAACCAAAAACCTCACCCCTAAAAATCCAGACCTTGATACCAATTACCCCATAGGTAGTATGAGCTTCAGCAAGGCCGTAGTCGATATTAGCACGCAGGGTGTGTAATGGGACACGACCCTCACGGGTCCACTCACTGCGAGCAATTTCTGCGCCATTCAACCTGCCAGAGACCTGTATCTTAATACCTAAAGCGCCTAGACGCATAGCATTAGAAACAGAGCGCTTCATAGCACGACGAAACATGATGCGCCTCTCTAGCTGTTGAGCTACAGCCTCAGCTACCAATTGTGCATCCAGTTCCGGTTTACGAATCTCTTCAATGTTAACCTGTAAATCCCTAATATCAATACTCATCATCCTAGCTACTTCCTTACGTAGTGATTCAATATCTTCACCTTTCTTACCAATCACTACACCAGGGCGAGCAGTATAAATAGTGATACGTGCTAACTTAGCAGGTCGCTCAATCTGGATCCGACTTACAGAAGCGTTAGCTAATTTCTTCCTCAGATACTGACGAACTTTAAGATCAGTTTCAAGAAGATCAGGGAAATTCCTACTACTGGCATACCACTTAGAAGTCCAGTCAGAGGAGATACCTAACCGTATGCCCGTAGGGCTGACTTTTTGACCCATGGTTTTCCTGGCTCCTAATTACTCAGCCACGGCTACAGTAATATGGCTAGTGCGTTTGACGATGCGGTTACTGCGCCCCTTAGCACGTGCGTGCATACGCTTAAGTACAGGGCCACCGTCTACATATATGGCAGCTACCTTCAATTCGTCAACATCAGCACCCTCATTGTGTTCAGCATTAGCAATTGCAGATTCTAATACTTTCTTGACGATCTGAGACGCTTTCTTATTACTGAACATTAATATCCGTAAAGCTTGCTCTACTGGCAGACTGCGCACCTGATCAGCTACCAATCGAGCTTTCTGTGGAGAAATACAGGCACGCTTCATAATAGCGATAGCTTGCATTAGAACATCTCCCTATCTCGACTTCTTATCAGCCGCATGACCGCGATAGGTACGGGTAGCAGCAAAGCCACCAAGCTTATGTCCTACCATGTTCTCAGTGATCAAAATCGGCACGTGTTGACGACCATTATGCACTGCTATAGTCAAACCAACCATATCAGGCAAGATCATAGAACGCCGTGACCAAGTTTTAATCGGTCGCTTGACGTTAGTAGCAACCGCCTGTTCCACCTTCTTCACTAGATGGACATCAACAAATGGCCCCTTCTTAATCGAACGTGGCACGTTACTTACCCCCTTTAGTTGATCACACTGTATATAGTTTTCAGGGCCTGGTAGAAGAAGATTACATTATTTTGCCTTACGGCGACGCACGATAAACTTATCGGTACGCTTATTAGAGCGTGTTTTATAGCCCTTAGTGGGCAATCCCCATGGGGATACCGGATGTCGACCACCAGAAGTACGGCCCTCACCGCCGCCGTGCGGATGATCTACAGGGTTCATAGCCACACCGCGTACGGTTGGTCTGATACCGCGCCAACGCTTAGCACCGGCTTTACCAAGCAAACGCAGATTATGCTCTGAATTACCGACTTCGCCTATAGTAGCTTTGCAATCCACATGGACCCTCCGGATTTCTCCAGATCGCATTCGCAGTGTAGCATAGCTACCTTCACGGGCTACTAATTGTACTGATGCACCAGCACTACGCGCTATCTGTGCCCCCTTGCCTGGCCGCAGTTCTACACAATGCACTTGACTGCCTACTGGAATGCTACGCAATGGTAAAGTGTTTCCAGGCTTTATTGGCGCAGCAGGGCCTGATAGCAACATCGCGCCTACTATTAACCCACGCGTGGCAATAATGTAGCGCCTTTCACCATCAGCATACAGTAGTAATGCAATGTGGGCACTTCTATTAGGATCATATTCTAGTCGCTCGACCTTAGCAGGAATATTATCCTTATCACGTTTGAAATCTACCAACCGGTAATGCTGCTTTTGACCACCACCCTGATGGCGAGTAGTGATCCGTCCCATATTATTTCGACCACCGCTACGCGTCTGGTTTTCAAGTAAAGACGAACACGGTCGCCCTCTATGCAAGTCTGGATTAACGACCTTGACTAGAAAACGCCGACCTGGGGATGTCGGTTTACTTTTAACGATTGGCATCTAATTTACCTTGCTCTAAACTAGTGGGGTAATAGAAAACATTTTCTTACTCCGCTAGTAGGAAATCGATCTCATGACCAGCCTCTAGGGAGACATAGGCTTTTTTCCATGAAGAACGTTGCCCGAAATATCTCCCAAAGCGCTTCCTCTTACCTTTAACATTTAGCACTGTCACACACTTGACTTTTACGTTGAATAGAAACTCAACAGCATCTTTTATTTCAGGCTTTTTTGCTTCACGCAACACCTTAAAAACTACCTGATTGTGCTGTTCAGAGACTCGGTTAGTTTTTTCAGAAACATGCGGAGCTAGGAGGATTTGCATCCTAAACAACTGTTCCTGATTCATGCCAACCACTCCCCAATGCGCTGTATCGCGTCAACTGTCACTATTACTTTATATGATCCTAACAGACTGACTGGGTCCAGTCCAATGATATCAGTGATTTCCACATCGCGTAGATTACGAGCAGATAAATGGAGGTTTGTATCTAATTCTTCACTTACAAGCAATACCATTCCCTGTCCCATTAACAAACCCAAACTTGACAGATAAGCAACCATGCACCGAGTCTTAGGTTCTGCCAACTCGAGAGACTCAACGACCAACATCCGATCCTGGCGCAGTAGCTCAGAGAAGATGGAACGCATAGCCGCCCGATACATCTTCCTATTAACCTTCTGAGAGTGATCCTGAGGACGCGCTGCAAATGTGACACCACCGCCACGCCATAGCGGACTACGGATAGTCCCAGCTCGGGCACGTCCCGTCCCCTTTTGCCGAAAGGGTTTTGCACCACCACCCCGCACTTCAGAACGACTTTTCTGAGCTCTGGTCCCAGACCGTGCTCTAGATAGGTAGGCAACTACTACCTGATGTACCAGCCCCTCATTAAAGGGACGGGTAAAAGTTATATTAGGTAGAGTTATTTGGTTAGAAAAAATACCACTCGAATCTTTAATTTGAAGTTCCATATCATACCCTCATCGATGCACTTTTACAGCAGGCTTAATCATCACATCGCCTCCCTTAGATCCTGGTACTGCCCCCTTAACGGCCAGTAAATTACGATTAACATCTACCCTAATTACTTCCAGATTCTGTACGCACCGTCTGGCGGCACCGAGATGTCCAGCCATTTTTTTACCCTTGAAAACCCGACCTGGGCTCTGATTCTGCCCAATCGAACCTGGTGCGCGATGAGAAAGTGAATTGCCATGACTAGCTCTCTGACTCCGGAAATGATGGCGCTTAATACTACCAGCGAAACCCTTACCAATAGTGGTACCTGTGACATCTACTTTTTGACCAGTTTGGAACAAGTCTACCTTTAATTCATCCCCAACGCTGATATCAGCACCCTCATCATCACCATTAAGACGAAATTCCCACAGCCCCCTGCCAGGGGCGACCCCGACTTTGGAGAAGTGACCAGCCATGGGCTTTGGCACTCGACTGGCTCTACGGGCCCCGACAGTAACCTGCAATGCGCGGTAACCATCTATTGCCTCAGTTTTAACCTGCGTGATGCGGTTGGGTTCAACTTCAATCAGAGTAACTGGAACAGAAGCACCATCCTCTGTGAACACGCGAGTCATACCAGCCTTTCTGCCAATGAGTCCTATTGCCATTTTTTCTCAACCTCTTTTTATCGACGAATACGAGCAGAGGAGGGGAAGGACAACCCTCGTGTCCCAGACATAATTACATTATTACATTCGTCTAATTCAATCTTATTTGTACATCTACACCAGCCGCAAGATCGAGCTTCATCAACGCATCAACTGTCTTATCAGTAGGATCCACGATATCCATTAACCGCTTATGTGTCCTTAGCTCATACTGATCCCTGGCATCCTTATTAACATGTGGCGAAATCAATATAGTGAACCGTTCCATTTTGGTAGGTAAAGGTATAGGACCTCGCACTTGTGCACCAGTACGCTTAGCTGTTTCGACAATCTCACGTGCTGACTGATCAATCAGACGGTGGTCAAATGCCTTGAGGCGGATACGAATACGCTGGCTATTCATGACAAAATTCACCCGATAATTTTAGCGACGACGCCGGCACCGACAGTGCGGCCACCTTCACGTATAGCGAATCGCAGACCTTCATCCATTGCGATTGGCGAAATTAGGCTAACTACCATTCT
>CAIRZE010000112.1 GCA_903882995.1 uncultured Candidatus Competibacteraceae bacterium | reverse complement strand
TTAGATTTAGTTAAATCCTGACACTTTATCAGGAACCAATCATATTCTTTCATTGCCTCACCATGTGTTATAAGTCGTGCCATCAATGGCTTTTTTGGTACTACGAGAATATACATCGTAGACATCCACACCCTCTGCTGGAGCGTTAACATCACTAGCATAGCTTCGCTTAGCCCATGTCTCCGCTGGCTTTAAATCAGAATCTTTATTCATGGGGTCTCTAGGAATTTTGCGAATAAACTTAATTACTCTTCCCTTTGCATCCGCTTGGTTAATCACACCTTGCTCCAATACATCCAAACTTGGCGGGTAGCCTGTTTGATCGAGCGTTTTTTTGATTTTTCCTTCATCCACTGCTTTTTTATAGAGATCGATTGCTTCTCTTATTTGCCTAAGCGCCTGCTTGAGTTCCGTTTCTTTATTACGCTGACTAGTTAATTGCGCAATTGGTACCGCGCCTGAGGCTAAAATAGCCACAATCATCACCGTAACCACTAGCTCAATTAATGTAAAACCAGCATTTTTCATTTATTGTGGAGCTGGTTCAGCAGATACTTCAGACTCTTGTTGAGCCGGCACTTCAGGCTCAATCGTGGGTTGTAATTCACGCTCTAACCTAAAAGCACCGCCCATAGGGACACTTATCTGCGGTCTGTCATTAATCAGCATATCAGTGCCTGACCAATACTCGGAGATTTCTGCATTAGGGCGGCTAATATTGCCCAGAATACGTGGGGTAATGGCGAGCACAATCTCGGTTTTGGTCTTTTTATCTTCTTGATTAGAAAACAAACGCCCGAGTAATGGAATATCTCCCAGCCCTGGTAGCTTACTGGCATTTTTACGCTCATCATCTAAAATCAAACCGGCTAGCACTTGGGTCTCGCCATCCTTCAGGCGCAGTTGAGTACTCGCTGCTCGGGTACCTATAGTATATACAGTAGCGCCATTTTTAGTGGTGGTCGACCCCCCGAGCGAACTAACCTCTAGATCTATTTTAATATTTACAAAATCGTCCAAGGTAATGCGTGGTTGAACATCTAGTTTAAGGCCGACATCTAAGTATGTCACACTCTCTGAAATACCTACGTTAGCGGTGGAGGTGGTGGTGATAATTGGCACTTTATCGCCGACCATAACTTTGGCTTTTTCATTATTTCGAACACGAATACGAGGATTGGAGATTAGATTCACATCACCCGTAGTTTTTCTAAAATTAAGAGCAGGATTTGGGGAGACACCTAGAGATCCAGCTCTTAAATTTTGTAAGCTTTGAATGGTTAATGGCTGAGCAGTAAGCACACTGGTGACTGTGGTTGCCACTGCAGTAGTGCTGCTAGTTGCAATATTAGTTAGGTTATTGACCGCAATCTGATTAGGATAGGTAATCCCTAACTCTTGCAAACGGCTGCGACTCACCTCTAGCACTTCTATTTCCAGCATTACTTCAGGGTCAGCTAAGTCATTAGCTGCTACTAGTTTTTCAGCAATCCGGATAATCTCAGGGGTGTCCCGCATAATCATCATATTAAGCCTGTCATCCACAACAATATCTTTACATTTTAAAATCTGTCTAATGTTGTCGGCTACCAATCTAGCCGATGCATTAGTCAAATAAAAACTGCGAACCATAGATCG
>CAIRZE010000111.1 GCA_903882995.1 uncultured Candidatus Competibacteraceae bacterium | reverse complement strand
GTTCTAGTCTAAATATGTGTTTTTATAATTGGCTTATACAACCATATCCATATATATAGCTACCTCTTAGCTATACTCGTATTGATTGATGCACTAACCAATATCGCACTTATGTTTATAATAAATACTCGAAAATCTCTCTTAATAGTTTGTCTTTTTTCTATTATATCACTGGTTACTGGTACTATATGGCTTATCAAGTACACTAATTCTCTAGACTCAGACCAGGTGCAGAATATAGATACTCTCAAAGTGGTAGATAGAACATTGCATCCTGTTCTTACAATTACTGCTGAAAAACCTCAACGTATTCTATTAAGTGAACAACTGGTTGCAAATGGAGACATTACCGCATGGCAAGAGGCTATTGTTGGTGCTAACTTAAGTGGTCTACGTCTATCTGATGTATGTGTCGATATCGGTGATACAGTGAAAAAGGGCCAAGTACTGGCTATTTTTGATACATCTATGATAGAAAGTGAAAGAGCTCAGGCACTTGCTAAGCTGAATGAAGTACGTGCTGAGTTAGAAGAAGCAGTATCTAACTCAGACCGTGCCTTGAAATTAGCACACAGCGGCGCTTTGAGCCGAAAAGAAATAGATAAGTTTATAACTACTGAGAAAACCGCACGAGCCAGAGTAGCTGCCGCGCGTGCTGCATTAGCTATTCAAGATCTGCGGGTAAAATATACACGAATCTTAGCCCCAGATTCCGGTGTTATCTCAGCAAGAAATGCAACTATAGGTGCAGTTGTAGGAGCTGGAACTGAACTTTTTCGGTTAGTCCGAAATGGAAGATTAGAATGGCACGCTGAGATTACAGCTGAAGATTTAGTACTACTGAAACCCCTACTGCAAGCTCGTATTACCCTGCCAGGCGGGAGAGAAATTGAGGGCATACTGCGTCAGATTGCACCTACGATTGATCCGAAAACGCGTTATGCGATCGCATATGTCGACCTGCTTAACAGTACAACTGCACGAGCTGGAATGTTTGTTAGTGGTAGTTTCGAATTAAATAAGAAAGATACTCTAACCATTCCACAAGAAGCTATTGTCATACGTGACGGGTTCACACATGTACTACGAATAGTTCAGGATGGACGAGTAGCACTCACACGTATCCAAACAGGACGCCTAACGGGCAACCGTATCGAAATACGGCAAGGAGTAGCTGATGATGAACTTATAGCTGTAAGTGGGGCAGCATTCTTAAACGATGGTGATCTTGTACAAGTAGTACCTACTGAAACTACCACAAAAGAAAAAGTCAATGAGAAAACTTTTAGCAAATAACATCTAGCGGTAGCCACGAGCCCTTACCATTATAACCTATGAATATGGGAATATGAACGTCTCTGCATGGTCAATTAAAAACCCTATTCCAGCCACCATGCTATTTATATTAATGTCACTGGCGGGTATAGCTTCCTTCAACTCAATGAAGATACAGCATTTCCCAGATCTAGAGTTACCTACAGTTAATGTCTCTGCCACTCTTCCTGGTTCTACTCCAGAACAGTTAGAAAACGAGGTAGCTAGAAAGATTGAAAATAGTATAGCTTCATTGCAAGGATTAAAGCACATCTACACCACTATAGGAGATGGATACATCAATATGACGGTGGAATTCCACCTTGAAAAACCAGCACAAGAGGCGTTAGACGATGTACAAGCATCAGTTGCACGTGTACGTGGTGACTTACCAGCAGAATTACACGACCCCATCATAAACAAGCTTGAATTTTCCAGACATCCAGTATTGGCCTTTGCCATTACTTCAAATAAGATGGATGATGAAGCTCTCTCCTGGTTTGTTGACAATGATATCACCAAGTGTCTAATCTCCATACCTGGAGTAGGTGCTGTTAACCGGGTTGGTGGGGTTAGTCGAGAGGTACGAGTATCGCTTGATCCGGTGCGCATGCAGAGTCTAGGCATAACAGCTGCAGAGATATCACATCAGTTACGCCAAGTACAAACTGAAAGTGTTAGTGGTCGCTTGAATTTAGGAAAAGGCGAACAACCAATACGCACTGTTGCTACTGTCCACTCAGCAGATGAGCTACGTGCTTTACGATTAGGGCTTTCAAGTGGTTATAGTGTGCGTCTCGACCAGGTTGCTACGATCAATGATACATTTTCTGAACCACGAGTAGCAGCACTCCTAGATGGTAACCCAGTTATAGGCTTTGAGATTACTCGTAGCCTCGGGGCGAGTGAACTAGAAATTGGCTCCCATGTGCGGCAGGCACTAAAAAAACTACAAGCAGCACAACTCGATTTAAATATTACTGAAGCCTTTGATTTTATTACACCTATACAGGAAGAATATGATAGCTCTTGCCAAATACTTCTAGAGGGATCTCTATTAGCAATTTTAGTAGTTTGGTTGTTCCTACGCGATCTGCGAGCTACATTAGTAGCAGCAGTAGCACTGCCTATGTCTATATTACCAACATTCATCGGTATTTATGAGTTCGGATTTTCAATAAACAGTGTAACATTGCTCGCACTCTCGCTCGTAATTGGTATTCTGGTAGACGATGCGATCGTAGAGATAGAGAATATCATACGTCATCTGCATATGGGTAAGATGCCGTATGAAGCTGCGATGGAAGCATCTAATGAAATCGGCTTAGCAGTGATTGCTACTACTTTTACACTGATGGCAGTCTTCCTACCCACGGCCTTCATGAGTGGAATTACCGGTAAGTTCTTTAAACAGTTTGGTTGGACAGCTGCACTCGCAGTTTTTTCCTCACTTATCGTAGCACGTATTTTGACACCTATGATGGCAGCATACATCATAAACCCAATGACAGATAAGTGGGATGAATCCAGATGGTTAGACATTTATAAATTGTGTGTAATATGGTGCATACGCCACCGTCTGCTAACGATTTTCTTATCGAGTTTGTTTTTTATTAGCTCGTTAGCACTGGTACCACTGTTACCAAAAGGCTTTATACCCCCAGATGATAACTGCCAAACACAAGTCTATCTAGAATCAGCACCAGGCACAACTCTTAATGAGACTCAGATAGCAGCTGAACAGGTACGGTTGCGTTTAATGCAAATCGATCACATCAAAAGTATCTATGCTACTATAGGTGGTGGAAGCGTTGGTGGTGATCCATTCGCACCTCATAGCACCTCTGAAGTCCGTAATGCTACACTTACTATACATATCAGCCCACGTGGTATTCGTCCCAATAAACAGATAATAGAAAAGAATATACGTAATGTCCTGACTTCCATACCTGGTATACGCACCAAAGTCGGCTTAGGAGGATCGGGAGATAAATACATTTTAATGTTAAAGGGAGATGAGCCACAGGCGCTTCTTAAATCTGCACATGCAGTCGAGCGTGACCTACTTAAATTACAAGATTTAGGAAGCGTCACCAGCACAGCCAGCTTGATACGTCCAGAGATTATTGTACACCCTAATTTTTCTAGGGCCGCTGATTTAGGTGTCACAAGCAGCGCTATAGCAGATACACTGCGCGTTGCCACATTAGGTGACTATGACACGCAACTGCCAAAAATTAATCTGCTACAGAGACAAGTACCAATCTTAGTCAAGCTCGATGATATAGCACGTAGGGATCTGCATATACTTTCTCATCTGGCAGTGCCTGGCGTCAAAGGGCTAGTTCCTTTAGCACAAGTCGCCACTTTAAGTTATGGTAGCGGACCAGCAGTAATAAAACGGTATGACCGCTCACGTAATATAAATATTGAGATTGATCTATCTGGGATACCTCTAGGCAATGTTGTAGAAGCTGTTAAGAAACTACCATCTATCCAGAATTTGATACCTGGCGTGCGATTAGTAGAGGTGGGAGATGCTGAGGTTATGAACGAATTATTCACTAGTTTTAGCATAGCTATGCTAACTGGTGCATTATGCATATATATTGTCTTGGTGTTGCTATTCAAACAATTTTTACATCCATTAACCATCCTAGCAGCACTACCATTATCTCTAGTAGGAGCCCTTATAGGTTTATTGATTGGTCAAAAAAGCCTTTCGATATCATCACTTATTGGACTTATCATGCTTATGGGTATTGCAACAAAGAATTCAATACTATTAGTGGAATATGCACTTGTGGCAAGGCGCAACCAAGGGTTATCTCGCTTTGATGCACTGATAGACGCAGGTTATAAGCGTGCGCGGCCTATAATTATGACATCCCTAGCTATGGGTGCAGGCATGTTACCCATAGCCTTAGGCTGGGGCTCAGCTGATGGAAGTTTCCGGTCGCCGATGGCACTTGTTGTCATCTGTGGCCTAATTACATCTACCCTACTGAGCTTACTTGTAGTCCCAGCATTATTTACCTATATAGACGATTTTGAACAGTGGCTTCAACATCATAGCTCTGTCCTTCTTAGATCTGGTTAGCTTGCTCAACAGAATTACATTAAAATCTGAGTTGCCGCAATAGATGCTCTTGGTTCGAAGATGTATAAAATGAAAAAATATATCCAATCAACTCATGCTTACACATCATAACAAAGATCTATACCGGCGGTTGCTGGATTATGTGCGACCGTATACACATATATTCGCACTTTCTCTTATGGGTACAGTAGTAGTAGCAATAACTGAACCAGTGGTTGCTGCATTGATAAAACCACTACTAGACGGCAGCTTTATCGCAAAAGATCCATACTCCATTCAAATGATACCATTGTTACTAATCACTGTTTTCACGATTCGTGGGATAGCAGATTTTGCTGATTCTCTAGCTATGGGTTGGGTTGCCCAACGGGTAGTAATGGACCTACGTAATGCTCTGTTTGCACACTTGCTAAAATTACCAAGCTATTACTTTGATAATAACTCTGCTAGTACCATACTTTCTAGATTAACATACGATGTTACTCAAGTAATGACCGCCACTACACAGGTACTGGTAACTTTAGTTCGGGATGGATTAGCAGTCATCGGTCTTTTGACATGGATGCTTTATTTAAATTGGAAACTGTCTCTATTGGCTTTTTTAATAGCTCCTGGTATCTGGTTTATCACTCGTATGATTAGTAGAAGACTGAGACTATTAAGCAGAGAACTACAAGAATTAATGTGTGAGCTAACTAGAGTAATTGATGAAATACTGCAAGGGCACAAAGTCATCAAAGTCTTTAGCGGACAAAACTATGAACAGCTACGCTTCAACCGTGTTAACAACCGCGTACGACAATTCAACTTAAAATTAGCAGCTACATCAGAGGGTAGCGGACCTTTAGTGCAATTACTAGCGATTATCGCACTAGGATCGATGATATATCTAGCTTCTCTGCAATCTTTAGATGACCAGATTACAGTAGGTGGGTTTGTCTCACTATTTGGCGCAATGGCAATGCTATTAACTCCCATCAAACGGCTGACTAAAGTAAACGAGCAATTACAGCGAGGGCTAGCTGGTGCGGAAACAATATTTAAATTGTTAGATGAAGCGCCTGAACTGGATACAGGTACACGCATCATAGGTAGAGCTAGTGGCCATGTAAATTTCCAAGCCGTTAGTTACGGCTACCGAACCGAGGAAGTCGAAGTAATTAGAAATTTGAGCTTAGAGGTCCAGCCTGGTGAGACTATAGCACTAGTTGGTCCTTCTGGCAGTGGTAAGACTACCCTTATGAGTATGTTACCAAGATTCTATGAACCTAATGATGGTATGATCCTCTTGGATGGTATACAGATACGTGAATTACAGTTGAAAGAGCTACGTAAAAATATCGCATATGTCAGCCAAGATATCGTTTTTTTCAATGATACTGTAGCTGCAAACATTGCCTATGGAGCCGGCTTTAGAGCTACAGAGATTGACTTGGTTAAAGTAGCAGAAGACTCATATTCGATGGAATTTATACGTAAGCTGCCAAAAGGATTCGAAACTCTAATCGGTGAAAATGGTGCTAGGCTTTCAGGAGGCCAACGCCAGCGCTTGGCTATTGCTAGAGCCTTGCTCAAAAATGCACCTATATTAATTCTTGATGAAGCAACTTCGGCGCTGGACTCTCAATCAGAGCGCAAAGTTCAGAAAGCACTGAATAACCTACGCAGAGGCCGTACAACATTTATCATCGCTCATCGACTCTCTACTGTTGAGAATGCAGATCGTATTGTTGTGTTAGATCATGGGCAAATCGCCGAAATTGGATCACATGCAGAGCTGCTGATACAGAGGGGAATATATGCCAGTTTATATCAGATGCAAGCTGACATTTGATCATAGTGAATAACGATAGTAAAATCACCACACACTAAAAAAACTCCGAACAACCGATATACCGATAGATGTACCTATACTGTATCTAGTCTTTTTATTAGATTAGATATTAGATCTAGATAGGCTGATATCTATTGATAAGTTATAGATTAACCATAAAAAGACATATGCCCTATTTCAAATAGGGTAATGCCTAATGGTATAGAACTTTATAGAAAGAAAAATAGTAATGCATTATCTCTAGATACTAAACGAAAATTTCTCAGTAATACGGTCAGATTTGATCTCTTATAAATGTGTATTTACAATTATCCATTTGACTTTATACAAAAAACATGTATACCCTGCTGAATGTTAGCCATTAGGGAGTATCACTATCTCTACCTTAGCGCGTGCGGGGTAAAGACTGAAAAAATGCCGATTAGTTTGCTTGTGATGTGGGGCGGTAGCTCAGCTGGGAGAGCATCGCGTTCGCAATGCGAAGGTCGAGGGTTCGATACCCTTCCGCTCCACCAAGTTTAATATTTAACTATTTATAAAATAGCAAGGCCTAAGCATTCGTTCTAAAGCCAAGCCTAATAGGGAATAGATCAAATTGTATCGCATCGCATATCAATATGCATCTCAACCGGGAGGCCAGCTGAATTTCCGGCCTGCTAATAAATGCATATGTATATGGAATATAACTTGATTAGCATCTCTATTACAATTGATCACTGTCCGATAGCCGCTGTTTGCAACCCCTAAATCAGATGCTAACTGTTTGCCAGCTAAATATATTTGACCGATCAAACCGGCATCCTCTGATGCTAGATCATTAAGAGTAGCTATATGCTTTCTGGGAATAATCAAAATATGGATAGGCGCCTTGGGATTTATATCTTGAAATGCTAATATCGTCCCATTATCGTAAAGCTTCTTTACTGAAAGCTCTTCAGCAGCGATTTTGCAAAACGCGCAGTCTATCATCATATAGTTAATCAGTTAATCAGCAAAAATCATTATAGTACCCGACGACCTGCAAAGGCATGTGCTAGTGTACCACTATCTACATATTCTAACTCACCACCTAGTGGTACGCCATGGGCAATACGAGTAGCACATATACCCTGCTCGCGTGCTAGAGCAGCGATATAATGAGCGGTAGCCTCTCCTTCAACGGTAGGATTAGTGGCTAGGATTATCTCACTCACTTCTCCCCCTTTTAAGCGGGCTTCTAGAATCTCCAACCCGAGTTCTGTAGGTCCGATATCATCTAAAGGTGACAAGTGGCCCATCAGAACGAAATATAAGCCCTGAAAACTAGTTGCTCGCTCCACTGCTAACACATCAGCTGGTGTTTCAACCACACATAATAGTGTAGAATTGCGACGTGGACTCATACAAACAGTACAGATATCGGTCTCGCTTAAATCTCGACATCTCTGACAACGACCTACACCATCCAAAGCCGCTTGCAGAGATACTAAGAGACGCCGTGCACCGTCGCGGTCACGTTCTAATAGATGTAGCGCCATCCTCTGAGAGGATTTCGGCCCAACACCAGGCAAACAACGTAATGCTGTCATTAATTCTGTTAATAACTGTGAGTTAGCCACGATTGATTATTACTAGAAAGGTATTTTTAAATCGCCCAACATACCAGGGGGGAACCCCATCCCAGCAGTTAGGCCAGACATCTTTTCCTGTACTGTTCTTTCAACCTTATGGACAGCATCATTGAAGGCAGCAGCTACTAAGTCCTCTAACATATCCTTATCATCACCTACTAAGCTGTCCTCAATTTGGAGACGCCTGACCTCATAGCGACCATTCAAGGTCACAATGACTAGACCGCCGCCAGCTTCACCAGTAATTTCCATATCTGCTATTTCTGCATGCGCCTTCTGTATGGTTTCCTGCATTTTCTGCGCTTGTTTCATAATATTTCCTAAACTCTTCATTATTTCATTCTCCCATACTCGCTAATATTCATCCTAGCCACTCCTGGTCCCACTAAAGGGAACAAACTGTCATTCTTCTTTCTTCTCTAGAGGACGAATCGCAGTAATCTTTGCATCAAATATTTCCTGGATAGCTAGCATGTTTGGGTCCTTATTAGCAAATTCAGTTATGGCCTGCTGCCAATCCTTCTGCTTTTTATTATACTGAAATTCCGGTGTTATACCCGTAGATGGATCACTGAATTGAAAGCTTAACTTGACAGAAATTCCAAAATGCTTTTCCAAAGATGATCTCAAACGCTCCTGGGTGGTTTTCGTTAATAACTGGGCGTGAGCTGGAGCTAAAACAAGATGAAAATCATCGTCTTCTCGTGCGACTAATACACAATTTAACGCTAGCTGTTTAGCCATACCACCCAATCCAAGCTTTTCGACTAAAAGAGCCCAATCAGCCTCTTGCTGTATATCATTTGGAAAGGTTAATGGTGCAACCCTAGGAATAGGTTCTGGTTCTGTACACGTCAAAGGCACTGGAATGTTCGTAGAAGTTTCAACTAGAACACAAGTGGCTCCCCCCTGACAAGATAGGTCATCGGTAACTCTTGGAAATTCAAATCCTCTTTGATCTTTATCTAATGGCTCTGGACGAAAGCACAGCATCCTTAATAGCAACATTTCAAATCCACTACGTAAGTCAATAGTTAGAGGTAAGTCACGCCTCCCCAATAACAAGATCTGGTAAAATAATTGTACATCTTCAGGTGAGATTAGATTTGCCAACCGTAACAAATCTTCGGATTTATTGCCAGCACGCGCCGTATACAGATCTGGTAGGACTTGTATTACCGCTACTTGCTGCAGTAGAGATAACAACTCTGCCAGCAGCACTGTGTAATCAGGTGCAATCTGATCTAATTCGGCTACCTGTTTTAGAAGATTTACAGCATCATTAGCAGCTAAAGATTTTAGCAATCCTAATATACACTTTTGACCGACACTACCTAGCATAGCGTTAACTGTCATTTGGTCAACACGTCCAGAACCAAATGCTATAGCTTGATCTAACAAACTCAAAGCATCACGCATGCTCCCATCACTTGCCTGTGCAATTAAATTAAGGGCGTTTAAACCATCATAAGGAACACCTTCCTCGGTTAATATCTTTTCTAAATAAACCTCTATTGTACCTACCTTTAACGGTTTAAGGTTAAACTGTAAGCAGCGAGATAATATCGTCAGTGGTAGTTTTTTAGGATCAGTCGTAGCTAGCAGAAATTTAACATGAGGTGGTGGCTCTTCTAAAGTCTTTAGTAATGCGTTGAAGCTATGTGTTGAAAGCATATGTACCTCATCAATCAGGTACACCTTGAAACGTCCCCGACTAGGGGAGTACTGGACATTTTCTAGTAATTCACGTATATCCTCGACTTTAGTGCGAGAAGCAGCATCTACCTCTATTAAGTCTATAAAACACCCTAAATCAATTTCTCTACAAGCATTGCATTTACCACATGGTGTGGAAGAAATTCCCGCTTCACAATTCAATGATTTTGCAAAGATTCTAGCAATTGTGGTCTTGCCAACACCACGAATACCAGAAAATAGAAAAGCGTGATGTAAACGGCCCATATCCAGAGAATGAGTTAAGGCACGCACGATATTTTCTTGGCCGACCAATTCGTGAAAAGTATGTGGTCGAAACCTACGGGCTAATACTTGATAGCTCATGGAGCCCTACAACTATAAGCGTTGAAAGACTGGCCCCAACTCTTAGGACCATGATTTTTACACGCCAGAAAGAGGTGGTGGCCTCTACCAGACTAACCCCAGCACCTGAAGTCACTGCTTCCGCTGCTCCCTTCCAGGCCTGACGGGATTCACAGCTTATCGTCGCGGGGGGACCGATACAGGCCACCATTGAAAAACATAAATACAATGGAGATGGTGATGCTAAGAAAAGAGCTACATTAAGAAAACTCCTGATTGCCAAAATGGCGGAGAGAGAGGGATTCGAACCCTCGTTAGAGTTACCCCTAAACAGCATTTCCAGTGCTGCGCCTTCAACCTCTCGGCCACCTCTCCAGCAGAATACCATTCTGCCCTATACCCTGGGCTGCTAAGGAACATATGCGAACTGGATAATAAAAGACAAGTAATCATAACCCTTATGAATAAACTGACATCTCAACTTATAGTCCTCTCATGCTTAAGCGAACACGTCCCTGCTTATCTATCTCTAAAACTTTGACCTTTATGGTATCACCAACTGATAGTTTATCACTCACATTCTGTACCCTTTCATCACAAATCTGCGAGATATGGACCATACCATCTCGACCAGGTAGAATAGTCACAAAAGCGCCAAAATCCATAATGCGGACGACTTTCCCCTCATATATATGACCGACTTCTACATCTGCTGTAATTTGCTCGATGCGGCGACGCGCCTCATCTCCAGCTTCTTTATCTGTGGATGCGATCTTAATCGTACCATCATCAGTTATATCGATAGTAGTACCGGTGCCTTCAGTAATAGCACGAATGGTTACACCACCTTTCCCGATGACATCACGTATCTTTTCAGGGTTGATACGCAAAGTAGTAAATCGAGGTGCATGTTTGGATAATTCTCCACGTGAGTGTGTGATAACCTCTGCCATCTTATCCAAAATATGTAACCGCCCATCGCGAGCTTGAGATAGAGCTTTTTCCATAATCTCCCTTGTGATACCCTCAATCTTGATATCCATCTGTAAAGCGGTATGCCAGACATCGTACCAGCCACTTTGAAATCCATATCACCTAGATGATCTTCATCTCCTATAATATCAGTTAGAATTGCAAAGCGATTATCATCTTTGATTAAACCCATGGCAATGCCAGCAACTGGTGCTTGGATAGGTACTCCAGCATCCATCATGGATAGACTGGCACCGCAAACTGATGCCATAGAGCTCGAACCATTTGATTCAGTGATTTCCGAAACCACTCGGATTGTGTATGGGAACTGATCAGGCGTAGGTACTATCGCCTGCACACCGCGTTTCGCCAATCTGCCGTGGCCTATCTCCCTTCTTTTTGGGCTACCGATCTGTCCAATTTCCCCTACTGAATAGGGTGGAAAATTATAGTGAAAAAGGAATGGCTGACGATATTCACCCTCTATGGCATCGATAACCTGAGCATCTTTATCAGTACCTAGGGTAGTTACTACAAGTGCCTGTGTTTCACCCCGAGTAAAAATAGCTGATCCATGTGTGCGTGGTAGTATACCTACACGGATGCTGATTGGCCGCACACTAGTGGTACTACGGCCATCTATACGTAATTTACCGTCAAGAATTCGGTCACGAACAATTTTCTTCTCCATTTTGGAGAAGGCATTAACAATTTCTTTTTCGGACCAGCGACCAGCCTCCTGCTCAATTAGTTGTGAGATTAGTGCACTCCGTATATCGTGCACTCGTTGTTGTCTGATAAGTTTCTGTGGAACTTGATAAGCATCAACTAATTCAGTTTCTACTATATGTACTGCATGTGTTAGATTTATATCTATGGCAGGTGGCTGCCAATTCCATGTCTTTGTACCAGCTTCTTCTACCAGTTCATTGATCGCCTGGATCACAACCTGCATGTGTTGGTGTCCGAACATCACAGCATTAAGCATAATTTCTTCAGGCAATTGTTTAGCTTCTGATTCAACCATCAGAACGGCACGCTCAGTTCCGGCTACCACTAGATCTAGTTGTGAGACCTTCAATTCAGTACGGGTCGGATTCAATAGATACTCACCATCTAGATACCCAATACGAGCAGCACCTATTGGTCCATGAAATGGTACACCAGAAAGCGCTACCGCAGCGGAGGCACCAATCATAGCTGGGATCTCTGGATCTACCTGACTGTTCAAGGATAGTAAAGTGACGACTATCTGTGAGTCGTTCGTAAAACCATCTGGAAATAAAGGACGCAACGGCCGATCGATAAGTCGAGCAGTTAACATCTCGCCTTCAGAAGGGCGACCTTCACGTCTAAAGAAACCACCAGGAATTCTCCCAGCAGCATAGCTACGCTCCTGATAGTCTACCCTCAGAGGGAGAAAATCCCGTTCTTCCTCTGTTGCACCAATAGCTACCATAGTTACTAGTACTATTGTATCAGCCATATTTACAAGCACTGCACCACTGGCTTGACGGGCGATTTCACCACTTTCTATGGTTACTGTGTGCTGACCATATTTAAACGTCTTCTTGATTGGGGTCACGAAAGCTTCCTATGCAGAGAAAAATCAGTGAAAAATTATCGGCGTAAACCGAGACGGCTAATTAAACCTTGATAACGTTGCAAATCCTCAACTTTCAGATAATCAAGAAGCTTACGGCGTCTATTAACCATTTTTAGCAAACCACGCCTGGAATGATGATCTTTCTTGTGGATGTTAAAATGTAACTGCAATCCATTGATACGATTAGTTAATAGGGCAACCTGAACCTCAGGAGAACCTGTATCAATAGCACTACACTGAAAATCCTGTACAACCTGCAATTTCTTCTTAGTATCAAGCGGCATCGAACAAACCTCTAATTCAGATTCTCAAATTTAGTATCAAGAATGCAATGCTAACTTCATAAAGAGAAATCAACAAGCAATCACCAAAATAGACGACTTAGATGTTAACTGGCTAATAATCGGCGCGGAGCAACCCGACCATCATCTAGAATTTCACCAATCCCCATAAACCGTTTATCATCATGGTACAATCGCACTTGACCTGCCGTAGGGGCATGTGGCACAAATACTGGTTGACCCTGCCGGAGGCACAGGGCAGAATAGCCAGAAACAGTTATTGAAGGCCAGTTAGCTACAACTGTATCCATAGGTAACAATGCTTGCTCCAAAGCTGCTTGCCCCATTTCAGCTTGCTCACGCAGAGCATCTAGTGTCACCATTTGGGATGAGTCATATGGTTCTACGGCGACACGGCGTAATAGTGAAACGTAAGCACCGCAGCCTAAGGCTTCACCTATATCCGTAACAAGAGTACGAATGTAAGTTCCCTTAGAACAGCGTATCTCACATACTAACTCCTTATCATCATAGCGCAACAAGCGAAATTCGTGGATTACGACTGCTCTAGGTAAGCGTTCGACTTCAATACCACAGCGTGCTAGTTTATACAGCGGCTGACCGCTACGTTTTAGCGCTGAGTACATAGGTGGAATCTGATTAATCTGGCCAGTAAATAAGCGTAGTACATTCTCAATATGCTCACGACTCCAGCAACCGATAGGGCGTTTGTTAACAACTGTACCTTCAGAATCACCGGTCGTTGTAGTGACACCTAAGCGGCAAGTAAACCAGTAAGATTTATTCGCATTTAGCAGCAAACCGGAGAGCTTAGTAGCCTCTCCTAGACAGATTGGCAATAAACCACTGGCTAGAGGATCTAAACTTCCCGTGTGACCCGCCTTCTGTGCTTGATATATTCGCTTAGCGACCTGTAGGGCAGCATTGGAAGTCCAGCCATTAGGTTTATCTAGCAAAAGTACCCCATTTATCGGCCGTAAGTTAGACTGCCTCATGCTATCTCCTCCGGATGTTCCCTATCTATCATATAGGAATCTCGGTGCTTCTTATAGCAGTCTACCTCAACTACACCATCGATAAGAGCTGATAACCGAGCGGCATATTCAACCACTTCGTCATAGCGAAATTCGAGACGCGGTACAGTACGGATATGTATTTCTCGACCTAGCTCCCAACGTAAAAATAGAGCTGCGTGATTAAGTGCGATTACACATTCCGCTCGATCCTTTATATCTCCCATAAATGTCACATAAATTCGAGCATATGATAAATCACGACTGACTTCAATATTAGTCATTGAAATCAACCTCATCCGTGGATCACGAATTTTATCACGGATCAGTTCTGCTAACACACGGCGAATCTGTTCACCCACGCGGCGAGTACGCTGAAATGTTCTCATCATCTTTATTTTCACTACATACATAGCTACAAGGTACGCTCCACCTGTACCCGCTCAAATACTTCAATATGGTCACCTTCACGGATATCATTATAGCTGCGGACACCGATTCCACATTCTATGCCAGCTCGTACTTCACC
>CAIRZE010000110.1 GCA_903882995.1 uncultured Candidatus Competibacteraceae bacterium | reverse complement strand
GCCTATCTATTCTCGGTACTACTGGAATTGTCCGCCCATTTTCATGCTCCGCCTACATTTCTTCCATCCAGCAATCGATCGATGTGGCACGTGCTAATGGCGTAGATCATATTGCCGCATGTACTGGTGCAACCAGCGAGAAGATGATACGCACACATTACGATTTGCCAGACATTGCGCTGATAGAAATGGGAGATTTCGCCGGTGTTGTGCTAAGATACCTACGGCGTGCACCAATCCGAAGATTAAGTCTCGTCGGTGGGTTCGGGAAAATTAGTAAGCTAGCAGCTGGGCAACTGGATTTGCATAGCCGTAGTGCCAGTATTGACCTTAATATGTTAGCTAATGAAGCAGCAGTGATAGGTGGATCTGTTGGATTACAAAAAGCGATACAGGTTGCCAATACTAGCCAGCGAGCGCTCGCGTTAGCGCAATCTGCTGGGTTACAATTAGGCGATAGGATCTGTACTATGGCACGTTCTCAAGCACGCACACTATTCCTGCCAGATTTAGCAACAGTTGTTGAAGTATGGGCAACTGATTATTTAGGACGACCCGTAGGACATGCTGGTTTTATGTAAATGCGTATCCTAATTCTAGGTGGAATCGGTGAAGCATTGTCTTTGTCTAGAATGTTGAGTGCATCTCACAACATATTCTATAGTGTGTCTGGTAAGGGTAGAATTCATAACAGTTTGTCATACAAAATGCATGTCGGTGGTTTCGGCGGCAGTAGTGGGTTAGCCGCTTTTTTATGTGAAAATAATATTGAACTTCTTATCGATGCCACTCATCCATTTGCTGCAAAAATCAGCAAAAACGCTGAGCTTGCAGCTTTATTGTCCAACTGCCCGCTCTGGAGTTACCGCAGACTAGAATGGCAACCTAGACCTGATGACAACTGGATTCCAGTAGCTGACTGGCCAGAAATAGTTACAGCAATAGATGGATTTAGACGGCCTTTCTTCACAATCGGACTTGAGCCGTTACATCACAGTTCTGAAATCCCGATCGGCCAAAAATGGCTAGTTCGTTGCCTATCGTCAGCAATACCAACCTCTCCACGCATCACTCTGTTATGCGCTACCGGTCCTTTTAGATTAGATCAGGAAACAGCTTTGATGCGTGATTATCGTACTGATGTTCTAGTCACTAAGAACAGTGGTGGGAATGCGGTCGAGGCTAAGTTGTTTGTCGCTCGTCAAATCGGTATCAGAGTGGTCATGTTGAAACGTCCAGCTTTACCAATTGTGGATCGACTGTTCACTGATATACAATGCTTGGCCGATCAACTCCTATAAGATCCCTATTAAGATTGAAGCGAGATAATACTACTTTACCATGTTTCTACTTGGTTTGTGATACTATAAATCAGAAGCTATGTTGTTTGTGATACTATAAATTAGAAGCTATGTTTATGTTAGCCTTAAAATTTAATAGCTGAGCCAATAGACTACTTCATATTTGTGTCCGTAAGATTAATGTATTTACAAGAACTAAACTAGATGCAGTATAAAAACAGTAGCGATCACAGCTACATTTACATTTAACCTAACAAGCCGCTTCTAACCTAACCGTCTCTGATACCGGCGCGTTCCGGGCTGTAGAGGTGGGAAGCTGAAAACTCATCAAGCGGCTCGATAACACGCCCGACTATTATAAGAGCAGTTCGTGTAAATCCCTTGGATTTGACCTTCCCAACAATGTCAGATAAAGTACCAACTACCACATCTTGATTAGCCCACGAAACCTTATACAGTACCGCCACTGGGCAATCCACACCATATTGGGGAGTAAGTTCATCAACTATATTGTCCAACTTATCTATACTTAAATAAATTGCCATCGTCGCGCGGTGTATAGCTAATTCTGGCAGACTTTCGCCGTCTGGCATTGGTGTTTTACCGGCGTGGCGAGTCAGAATAACCGTTTGGCTGATACCAGGCAGGGTCAGTTCTCGGCCCAAAACAGATGCTCCAGCGAAAGCGACAGTGACTCCAGGTATCACATTGTAAGGGATCTTTAACCTCTCTAATTCCCGAATTTGCTCGCCGATAGCACTATAGAGAGATGGATCACCTGTGTGAACGCGTGCTATATCCCATCCTTTTTTATGAGCATTTTTAATTATAGATATAATATCATCCAAGTTCAAATGAGCAGTATTAACTATTTCAGCAGCTGTATTAGCATGTAATATCAATTCCTTCGGTACTAGTGAACCTGTGTATAGTACTATAGGACATTCACGAATCAGGCGCTGGCCTTTGATAGTAATTAATTCTGGATCTCCAGGTCCTGCACCTACAAAATAGACAGTCATTCAAACATTCCACTGGTCATTATGCGATTAGTAAATATAACTGCTAAGTTGATCGCTACTTTTTTATTTATGCTCTCACTCACTCTATCTGATTTAGCCACCTGCCTTTACCAAAGGTAGAAGGCAGGTCAGTGCCTCCTATAATATTTAATTATCATTGAACATTGACTACTGGAATTTTACAGATCTTTGATCGCCATACCCTCGGCCCGGTCTTATGGATACTGGAACCATTTGCATCCACAGCTACTGTTACCGGCATGTCCTTAACCTCAAATTCGTATATAGCTTCCATACCAAGATCTTCAAAAGCTAGTATCCTTGACGCTCTAATAGCTTTCGAGACAAGATAAGCAGCACCGCCAACCGCCATCAAGTACACTGCTTTGTTGTCCTTGATCGCGTCAATCGCGACTTGACTACGCTCAGACTTACCAATCATGCCGAGTAGCCCTGTTTGTTCTAACATCTGTCTTGTGAATTTATCCATGCGCGTTGCCGTAGTTGGGCCAGCGGGACCGACTATTTCATCACGCACCGGATCGACTGGGCCGACATAGTAGATGAAGCGGTTGGCAAAATCGACTGGTAGCTTCTCTCCTGAGTTTAAAATATCTATTATACGCTTATGAGCTGCATCACGGCCGGTCAATATCTTACCATTGAGCAGTAACACCTCACCAGTATTCCAAAGTGATATGTCCTCTCGCGTAACTGTAGATAGATTAATCCTATGTGCATTAGTAGGCGAGTAGGTTAGTCTGGGCCAGTCATCTAAGCTCGGCGGTTCAAGCCGGGCTGGGCCAGAACCATCTAGATAGAAATGCACATGGCGGGTTGCAGCACAATTTGGTACGATAGCAATCGGTAGGTTAGCCGCATGTGTGGGGTAATCTAGCACTTTCACATCGAGGACTGTAGTCAAACCACCTAACCCTTGCGCACCTATTCCAAGTGCGTTAACCTTCTCGTACAGTTCAATACGTAGTTCTTCAGCGCGGTTCTTTGGGCCACGAGCAATCAAATCTTGAATATCAACCGGAGCCATTAATGACTCCTTTGCTAACATAAACGCCTTTTCTGGCGTACCACCGATACCGACACCGAGAATGCCGGGTGGACACCAACCGGCACCCATAGTAGGTACTATCTTTAATACCCAATCCACCAAATCATCGGATGGATTAAGCATCGCGAACTTGGATTTAGCTTCAGATCCGCCACCTTTAGCTGCACAGATTAATTCAACTTTATTGCCCGTAACAATCTCATAATGCACCACAGCTGGCGTGTTATCTCCGGAGTTCTGACGCTTGCCAGCTGGATCGTACAGTATAGAGGCACGCAGCTTATTATCTGGGTTGAGATAGGCACATCTTACTCCTTGATTGACCATCTCTTGTACTGAATCCTGGGTATCCCAGTGTATAGACATACCAACCTTAATAAATACCATGGCAATGCCAGTATCCTGACAAATTGGGCGATGGCCTTCAGCACACATTCTAGAATTAATCAAAATTTGGGCTATAGCATCCTTAGCTGCAGGACTCTGCTCAATTTCATAGGCATGCGCTAGCGCCTTTATATAATCGACAGGGTGATAATAGCTGATATACTGGAATGCGTCAGCAATGCTCTGTACAAAATCTTCTTGACGGATAGTAGTCATTTCATATCCCAAATTTTTATATATTCTACAGGTTAAAGAACTAATTATTCACTATTCAGTATTAGCTATTCGAAGGAGACTTAATAGGGATCTTTGTGATTTCTCTCCCCAGGATCTCTAATTAGTAGAGCATATTTCCAATCTGAACCATGTAGCTAGCACCATCAGGGATGACTAATACCACAGGTGTATGGAACCTATGGTCAATGAGTAACTTAATTAACTGCAAATCTGAGTACCAATTTTTCCAGTTATTAAGACTTGGTTATATGACTGTTATTACCTACTTAGCAAATCAGTAATACTATATTTTGATCTCCTAAAGGAATGGAAAATCCTATTTCATCTAATAAAACTGACATAGGGTACGCACACTGAAAGATATTTCTAGAAAAAGCCTCCGCCAATATCCAAGTTCTAAATTTGGAACATAAAGAGGAAGCGTTCTTTATAGCTTCTGACAACTAGGTAAAACCAATAGAATTATATTCGTCTTTACATCTGTATTTAATTGTATCTGATAGCATCCTTAACTTTAGCATAGACTAACTGTTAGCTTGGCTATGAGCAAGAAGGTGAGAATACGTCTTTATAAGTGGCATATACTCCCAAGGGGAAAGTGCGTTCTGTAGAATATTTTACCAAAAATTTTTGAGTTGACAGTAACATTTATTTTACTAGAGAATCGTCAATGCAACTTCACCGGTAATTAATTTAGATCCATAATAATATGAGCTGTCCCCTTACCGATATGCTCTAAAAGATTCTAAAAAACTCGATTTGAATCTGAGAGAGTGGCGTATTGATCCAATACCAATTCACTTGGATATTCTGTACCGTTAAATTAATAGGAGACTAGGATTAGGAGATTACATAAATGAGCGGCAGCAGTATATTGAGAGGCAAAGTGGTTATTGCACAGGGTGGTGGCCCGACTGTGGTTATCAATCAAAGTTTAGTCGGAGCTGTCCTAGAATTGCGCAAATTTCCAGGTGTCACCCGTGTTTGGGGAGCACTTCACGGTGTCCAGGGTATTATAAAAGAGAAGTTTCTTGATCTATCGGAAGCTGAAAATACAAATCTGGAAAAAGTTGCTCAAACACCATCTGCAGCTTTGGGTTCGACCCGCGACAGACCGGATATAAAATACTGTCAGAGTATCTTAAATGTTTTCCAGAAACATAATGTCCGTTATTTCTTTTATATAGGTGGTAACGATTCATCAGAGACAGTCCGTATTATAAAGGAATATGCTGACCAGCAGGGCTATGCAATGCGCGCGGTCCATATTCCAAAAACAGTGGATAACGACCTGCCTGTTACAGATCATTGTCCTGGCTATCCCTCAGCTGCGGCTTTCGTCACTTATGCTTTTGCTGGGCTTAATGCTGATAATATCGCTTTACCCGGTGTGCACATCGCTGTGGTAATGGGTCGCCACACTGGCTGGTTGACGGCGGCAGCTGCGCTAGCTCGTAAGCATAATGATGATGGCCCGCATCTTATCTATCTACCGGAAAGGAGATTTTCAATAGAAAAATATCTATCTGACGTTGACAATGTCTACAGGCAGCATGGTCGTTGTGTTGTTGCAGTTTCTGAAGGTGTGTGGACAAGCTGTGATTCAGAAGGGAAAGAAATTCCGGTCTCAGTAGACCTTATGCGCGTATCAGGTTGTGAACCGGATACCGATGCCCATGGAAACATTCATCTTGCTGGAGGAAAGCTGGCTGAACAACTAGCTAAAATTGTTAAACACAAATTTGGAGTTAAGCGTGTAAATGGTGATACCTTTGGTTATATTCAGCGTTCTTTCCCTGGGTTAGTGTCGAGTATTGATACTCGTGAGGCACGCGAAGTAGGCGAGAAAGCAGTCCAATACGCATGTGGAGAAAATATGAACGGTTCAGTAGTCATTAAGCGTATCGGGGATTACTCAGTGCAGTATGATCTGGTAGATATTCGAGAAATCGCTTCTAAAACCAGATATATGCCTGATAGATTTATCAATGCTGATGGTAACAATGTCACTGAAGAATTTAGAAAATATTTGTACCCATTACTTGGAATTAATATACCAAATATAGAGCGGCTATCAGCGCCTGAGTTACCAATTGCATAGTTACTGCAACTATATAAATTAATTTAGATATGAAAAATCTCATAGTTTATGTTGAAGTGATAGCCAAAGTTTGCCAGTATCAAACATGACATGTAGATATAACTGATAAGATCACGCCTAACCAATTTCTCAGTTAAAGTCAGAGTCTCCATATAGCTAAGACATTCAGCTAGCTGGCCCTCATTGATAATGGGGTTAAATAGAATGCTGTGGCTACAATATGTTTTTTGATCAGAAAATCCATCCGTTAAATTTTGATTATGCTGACAGTCTAAACGTTGTGGGTACAGCAGCCGAATTGACTGGGGATAGCATGCAGTTGCGGATAAAATGTGATTTTCATCATCGATGGTTGTCTGAGATTAAGGTTAGAGGACACTAAACTAACTAATATGCAACAGTATTCGGATGCTTTACTGCCAGAGTATCAAACTGGACAACCAGTGCTTCCACTACAGGCTGATGGAAGCACTGAGTCATTAGCAGCAGGGCGTGTTGAACTTAAAACAACTTATCTAAGATTAGAAATGGCAGGGATTTCGCTGGTAACTGTTACCGGCATCGGCAGTTGCGAAGAAAATATATTTTTGAATTTTTGTATGAAAGGTGTAGAGGGTTGGCTACGGCTTTGGTGAGCGCACTAAACGCTTAAACAAGGTTGGGGACAGCATGGATTTCTGAATATTGATGTTGCCGCTGTGTTCTGTCATAGCTACTCCCGTGATGACTATAATCCCAGCTATGTTGCTATTTCTTTAGCGATTCTTAAAATCAGAGAGTGGTTTTTAGGCATTTTCTTTGACAATGCATCCCGCGTATGGACATCGGTAGGAGCAAACCTGGACAATTCTGGTGCCAGTTTCTAGGTGGTAACATCGATGTTTATTGTCTAGCTGAACCTACTCTCCAAGACGTAGTCCGACGTTACTCTATTTTAACAGGAAAGTCACCAATGCCGCTGGGGATACCTGTGCGAAGCAGATTTCCGAGAAAGAGAATATCAGGTATTCTGCCAGACTGCTAGTGGACGTGATTATGTAGGCAGAGTGTGGCCAGGAGATACAGTGTTTCCAGATTTTACACTGGATAAAACACGTCAGTGGTGGGCAGAGTTACTAGTGAATTTTCTGCGAAATAGCGCAGTGGATGGTGTATGGCTTGATATGAATGATCCAGCTAATGGGTATAGTCGAATGGAAGAAATGCATTTCAATAAAGGTGCAATTCCGCATGACCGCTATCATAACCAGTATGCTCATTTCATGGCTGTTACCAGCCGGGCGGTACTTGAGGAACTTGATCCAAGTAGACGTCCTTTTCTGCTAACTCACAGTGCGTGCTCGGGTACCCAGCGTTACAGTGCGGTTTGGACAGGTGAAAATGCCAGTAACTGGAAACATTTGCGAATGGCAGGCACTACCATTTTCGTTAAATCTGAATCTATCTGGAATCGCTTTTAATGGTCCTGATGTTGGTGGATTTATGGATGACACCACATCCGAGTTGTTGGTAAGGTGGCATCAAGCTGTTTTACTTTTCCCTTTCTTCCGTAATCACTCCATGATGCATTCCCGACATCAGGAACCATAGCCGATTTGGAAGAGGACCACTTATGATTATCCGTGGTGCTGTTCGTGGTCGCTATCGGTTACTACCTTATTTATACCAGTGTTTCTTTTCACATTGGCTTCATGGTGATCCAGTCATCCGACCACTGATCTATCATTATTCTAGCCCAGACTATGTTGATTTAGATGACCAATATTTGGTAGGGGATTCGCTTTTAGTTGCACCTATCCTCTATGGTGATGGTTCAGAGGTTATCCGCGCCGGCGTGAGGATGTATGAGAGACCAATACGCCTACCGGTGGTTTGACCTAAACATGGATGGGAAATTGGTTACAAGGTGGGCGAGTACTGATGGAAGTACCGCTGTTTGTCCGTGATGGGGCAATTGTGCCATACTATGCAGGTCCTTTGTGTAACAGTTTCATGGATTTTAGCTCTATTGAATTACACATTCTTTGCCGTGAACAGTCTGCTAAATTTGACTATGTGCTTGATGATCTGAAGACAAGAAATTATGAAGCTGGCCTAAGAAGTATTGCACATGTTAGAGGAGAAGTTCGAGGTATATGCTTGCATGTAGAAATTTTTGAGGATTGGAGCTAACAGTTAACGGCTATACTATCAGCCAAAATTTACAACCTGGTGAGCGTGAATGGTTGTGTCGTAGGCTTAGGCTACCAATGCTGTCTGGTAGCGCTCCAGCTTTGATGCCTCTATAAATAGGAAGATTTTGCGAGGTGAAGTATCTACCTGTAGCAATAGGGATTCTTTTTTTAATGCCAAGTGATATATTCTATTCTGAGTGTTTTAGCCTTCTCTGCATAAACTTCTTCTTCTAAAACAAACATACTCATAGGAAATCAGTTTTGGTATGGCGCTTAAGCGTTATTCTTAAGTGCCTCCTAATGAGGCACTGCGAGACGATCTTGATAATACTATAATATAGAACTCAAACTGGAACCAATTGGGTATTAATTTATGACGAGTATCAACGAGCTATTGCAGGGGTTTCATCGCTTCCGTAGAAAGAACTTCGAGCCAAATCGAGAGCTTTTTAATCGACTAGCGATGCAAGGGCAAACTCCACGTACTCTACTGATCGGTTGCAGTGATTCCCGAGTAGATCCTGCTATTTTGACTGATTCCGCGCCAGGCGATCTTTTTATAATACGTAATGTTGCTAATCTGGTGCCACCATATGAGACAGCGGGACGGTATCATGGTACCAGTGCCGCTGTAGAATATGCTGTTTGCAATCTCAAGGTGGATAACATTATCGTATTAGGTCATTCACACTGTGGTGGTATTAACGCATTAATGGACAGTTATGGGGAAAATAATGAAGGTGAGGGATACATAGCGCCTTGGGTACAGATTGCCGCACCGGCCCGGGATGAAGTATTGCGACTATGGCCAGATGCTAGCCGCGAGTTTAGGCAGCGAGCGTGTGAGAGAACCAGTATAAGGGTTTCTCTTAATAATCTAATGACTTTTCCATTTATCCGACAATTAGTTGAGGAAGGTGCTCTGCACTTATATGGCTGGTACTACAGTCTGGAAAATGGTGAGTTAATGCAATATGACCCTTGTAAGGACCGTTTCTACGATATGTATTTCGGTCCGATGTCTTCAGATATTTTAGATGACTTTTAAGTGTAGTTTACACTAGCATGTAGATCATTTCTCTAATCTTCTCCACAATAGGTCCTAGAATGAACGCTACTGCTATTCTAATTCGCCGCGCTCTCATTAGTGTTTCTAATAAGACTAACATACTAAGTTTTGCTAGTGCTTTAGTAGAGAAAGGGGTAGAGATTATATCTACAGGTGGAACTGCTAAATTTTTGGGCGATAATGGGATACCTGTGATTGAAGTATCTAGTTATACCGGCTTCCCAGAAATAATGGGTGGTCGCCTTAAGACATTACATCCTAAAATTCATGGTGGGTTGCTAGGCAGGCGAGGCCAGGATGATTTAGAGATGAAAGAGAACAAAATCCTGCCTATTGATCTATTGGTGGTAAACCTCTATCCGTTTGAAGATGTGGTCAGTAAGCAAAACTGTGAGATGTTAGAAGCAATTGAGAATATCGATATTGGTGGGCCAGCGATGCTGAGGGCTGCTGCTAAAAATTATGTGAACATTGCAATTGCTACTGATACGAGCGACTATGAACGTATACTAGATGAAATTCTGTACAATAACGGCATGGTTAGTGTATCGACCAGCTTTGACCTAGCAGTCAAGGCATTTGAATATACGTGCCGTTACGATGGTGCTATTGCTAACTATCTTGGGTCAATCGGTGTAAGAGGTGAACGTGTCCAGTTCCCGCGTACCTATAGCACGCAGTTTCGCAAGGCGCAGGAGATGCGCTATGGTGAAAACCCACATCAGAGTGCGGCTTTCTATATCACCCAGGAATCAGATGGGTCATGTATTGCCACTGCTAGAAAATTACAGGGTAAAGAATTATCCTATAACAACATTGCCGACACCGATACCGCCTTGGAGTGTGTCAAGAGCTTTAGCGCTCCTTCCTGTGTGATTGTTAAGCACTCTAATCCTTGCGGTGTATCTACAAGCTCAAATATTCTTGAAGCTTATAATCGTGCTTACAAGGCTGATCCAAACTCTGCTTTTGGCGGTGTTATTGCATTTAACAGACCACTTGATGGTGTAACCGCAAAAGCTATTTTAGATCGCCAGTTCGTCGAGGTTATAATAGCACCTGAAGTTACGCCGGAGGCATTAGCAGCGACCTCCGGTAAAACTCAAGTCAGGGTTCTAGCTTTCGATAATTGGGATAGTATTAATCATAATGACGCATACGGCTGGGACTATAAGCGAGTCGGTGGCGGTTTACTATTACAAAATCGTGATCTGTGGCAAATAGAACAATCTAATCTAAAAGTGGTTACACGTCGAAAACCTAGTAACCAGGAAATTGCTGATTTGCTGTTCGTCTGGAAAGTAGTTAAATTTGTCAAATCTAACGCAATTGTCTACGGAAGGGATGGTATGGTGCTAGGTATCGGAGCTGGACAAATGAGTCGAGTATTCTCTGTGCTCGATTTGCTAAGATGTAATTAACGACTATTGATCAGTGCTAAATAATAGGCTAGCCTAAACGGCACAAAATTTCTTGCAATCGATGGCCCTTTTCTTTACAGCCGAAAAATATGGCAAAAACTCCAACGCCAAGAGGTGCAATCGGCCAGCACAACAAAAGGAATGCATACACTCCGATGCAGACAGGCGATTTTCTTTCTTTCACGATTAGACGCGCCAATCGAAAACAAATGTAAATCCATGCAGCATAAGCACCTGCTGTAAGAATTGCATATACGGCCAATAGCAGCGCAAGCCAGAGTGGCGAACAGCACACTAATATCACTTTCACGCTGACGCCTATTTTCCGAGGATAGCGACGTTCAAACAGGCGAGGAGAAAGTACTGGTCTAGAATTTCGCTGTAACACAGAACAATAATCCGCACTGTTCTGGGTAAAGTGAGTGGCGGTATAGGGTTGAAGACACTGCCAGCACCACTCGTGCATACACATTTGACAGGTCATGTGGTTACAGCCCTGGTTCTTCTCTATGAAGCGTGCACAGCGGGGACAGGCCTTTACTGCTATAGAGTCCTGCATCTCAGTGCGCGCTACTTCATTGCAGGTCCTACGTGAGTGCCACTTCTTCCCACAGTGGGAGCACAGACCTAGTCTGCATACAGGACAGATAGCCTTT
>CAIRZE010000109.1 GCA_903882995.1 uncultured Candidatus Competibacteraceae bacterium | reverse complement strand
CATCAAGATTATAAGCATAGCCCCGTAGCTCCCTACCAGCCTCTAGGATTTGAAGCAGTGCAGTTCTGAGTAGTTCATCAATTGTACCGAGACGCGCATCTAAACGGGTTAGATGTGACAGATCATGAATGAGTGTCCTTTTCTAAGCTCTAAGAAATAGGGCATTGCACAGGCCATGCATCCTATTTGCAAATTAAATGAGTGCAAGTATGCCGTCGGCAAAGGCAAAACTGTTCCGTATCTTTGGTACCTATGTCGCTACAGTGTCCTTTAGCTATCTAATGGTACAATCCTGCGATATATAATCCTAATCCTGGTGTCTCGATGATAGAGACACAGCAGCATATTAGCTCCTTAGAGGCTAACTTTGTTGCCGAACTTATCCATACTCCATAGGTGATTTATCAATCGTAATTGCCGTGGGCTAGTACTTATGCACTGTGTCTCTAGATGATGCTGTTACGGATTTCATTTCTGAATGGTACTACAAATGGAATTATAATCATCATGCAGTACAATTACTTCTCGCTTAGTTGCGATAGCATGCTAACAGTGCGAATGATATGAACTTTTCAATTTTGAGACTGTAATCTTGGTCACCTCAAGCTGAGCTGTTTAGCAATCTGCCGCTAGCAACAAATTATCTTCACGACGCCCAGTAGAAATAGAAAATTAAGGCATTTGATTAACTTTATCGTATTCACAAGTCTTTCGAAAAATCCGAACAGTGCATGCAAATTATTAGCACAAAAGCATCGATGTTATGTTCGGAGTACTCCAATAAACTGGTTGTCACGATAATATCAACAGCTCCAACCTTGAACACAATCTTCAATCTTGCGCTATACACCCATATCTCGGCCAACGTCCCATGGAAGATAGATTGAGGAAATTCTCTAAATCATTGCAGCAAGAGGCGAATGCTACTTCATAAATGTAGTTTTTCCATCCGCCTACCATATCCTCTAACTGATACCAGAGCAAGGACGGGGACGAATTCTTCAAAATTCCGGCTCCATATAAATTTGAGCAATCAGGTCAATCTTTGAAGGTTGCTGCGTTGAAGCAGCTGATTTCGCTTCTTTAGGATAAATTTCTCAAGAAATTGCCAGGTTGTGATGTTATTGAGGTATAATCAAGGAAGGGTTGAATTTCAATTTCTGCAATTCATTCTCCTGGAGATAATTTGGTTATTAAAGGGGGTTGTTTAAACCGAGTGTCAGAATTTCGTAGCCGTTGGCATTGACACACACAGTGTGTTCCCACTGTGCCGAGATAGAGTGATCCTTGGTGACTACTGTCCAGCCATCAGATAATAATTTAACATGCCGTTTCCCATAATTAATCATCGGTTCAATCGTGAAAATCATGCCTGGGATAAGTTCGATACCAGAGCCAGGTTCACCATAGTGTAATACTTGCGGTTCTTCATGAAATTCTCTACCGATTCCGTGACCACAATACTCACGTACAACCGAGCAATTTTGTGATTCGGCATGTTTCTGAATTGCATGTCCAATATCTCCAAGATGAATGCCAGGATGCACTAGCCGAATACCGATACACATACATTCATAGGCAATGTTGCTGACTCTTTGGGCAGCAATTTGAGGTATTCCAACCTGAAACATTCGGCTGGTGTCACCATGGAACCCGTCCTTGATGACTGTTATATCGATATTTATGACGTCTCCATTTTTCAGTTTCTTCGGTCCAGGAATACCATGGCAGACAACATGATTAACAGAAGTACATATTGATTTAGGAAATCCACGATAATTAAGTGGTGCTGGAATTACTCCTTGTACGTTTACCATATATTTGTGGCATATCCTGTCAAGTTCTTCAGTAGTGATACCTTCCTGTACGTAAGGTCCGATCATATCGAGTACTTCAGCAGCTAGCCTGCCAGCAACACGCATTTTTTCTATTTCTTCTATGTTTTTGATAGCAATGCTCTTTGATCTTTTAGGGGTTTTTGTTTGAAGCATTTGTTTTATCTACGGTATTAGAATGGTTAATAGTGCAATATGGAGCCTGAATTGAGAATTGGGGATTGAGACCGCTTCTAGCAGATGGCGGTTCAATTGGTTTTCCTAAAAAATTCATGCTATAAAGCGCGCGCCTTAATGTAAAAATTGAAGCAGTTTTAGATATTATCAAATTCGCACATCCGCCGGCACGGGTGGCAGGGTGCCCTTTTTAGGGTTGCCCCCGGGGCAGATGGAAGCTTAACCCTATCTATTTGGAGAAAACGGTCATGGCGAATATTTCTATGCGCCAAATGTTAGAGGCCGGTGTACATTTCGGTCACTATACTCGCTATTGGAATCCTAAAATGGCTCCGTATATATTCGGAGCTCGTAGTAAGATCCACATTATTAACCTGGAAAAGACACTTCCTCTCTACCTCGATGCTCTGAATTACGTTGGAAAGATAGTATCTAGGGGTGGTAAAGTGCTATTTGTGGGTACAAAACGATCTGCCCGTGATCAGACGGCTGAGGCAGCTATCAGGGCTGGAATGCCTTATATCAATCACCGGTGGCTGGGTGGAATGTTAACTAACTTTAAAACTGTTCGACAATCAATTAAACGTCTTAAGGAATTGGAATGGATGTCGCAAGATGGTACCTTTGACCGTCTGGCTAAGAGAGAGGTCATCGGGCTGAAGCGCACGATGGGTAAACTGGAGCGTAGCCTAGGCGGTATTAAAGATATGGCTAGTTTACCAGATGCCTTGTTCGTCGTCGATGTAGGCCATGAGAGAATTGCTGTAAGGGAAGCTAACAAACTGGGAATTCCAGTACTCGGTGTAGTTGATACCAACAATTCACCAGATGGTGTTAGTTACATCATTCCAGGCAATGACGATGCAGATCCGCACTTTTTAAATGAGTCAAAAATACAAT
>CAIRZE010000108.1 GCA_903882995.1 uncultured Candidatus Competibacteraceae bacterium | reverse complement strand
TTCAAGTGGCACATCGAATACTTTGCCAGTTTCAGGATCTTCCATTACAGCAGGAGCTTTTTGTATTCCGCCGGTGATTAATAGATCTCTTCTGTTGTGTGTCTTCCTCTGTTATTGTTTCCATTAATATAATACATAGGCCGTATTCCCCTATAAAGTGAGGAGAGAAACTACAGAGAGATACCACCACTATGCTATACTCTAAAATATCGTTCTAATAGATATTTAAGAGGCGAAGGTATTTTTTCTTATGTGGTTTAGAAATATAACTTTCTTCCGATTTCTTGGCACTTATTCATTAACTTTTGAAACTCTTATAAGTAAGTTAAATAAGTATACCTTTGAACCCTGTCTGGTCTATCAATTAAGCACTACTGGTTGGGTTCCGCCACTGGGACGTAAAACGGTCAATCTAGCCCATACTGTAGCTGATAGGTTATTATTTTGCTTGCGAACAGAAGAGAAATTACTACCAGCTAATGTACTTAATCAGATGGTTACCGAACGCATCTCTGCTATTGAAGATAAACAGCAGAGACAAGTAGGGCGCAGGGAAAAGCAAAAACTGCGTGATCAGCTCTTAGATGAGCTACTACCTAATGCACTCATCAGATTTCGGCAGAATTACGCTTATTTGGATATACCAGGTGGTTGGTTGGTGGTAGACAGTGCTAATTCACAGATAGTTGAGAGAGTTACAGGATTTCTACGTAAGACTTTAGACACGCTTCTAATAACTCCTCTTAAGGTTAATCAATCTACAAGTTCGGTTATGACTCATTGGTTATCTCAAGGTAGGCCCCCACAGGGATTATCTTTTGGTGACCGTTGTGAATTAAGAGGCGACAGTGGCTTAGTTACCTGTCAGAGTCAAGACTTGACCAGTGATGAGGTACGTGTTCATATAGAATCAGGTAAACAGGTTACTAGATTGGGTTTAGTTTGGAACGAAAGAATCGCTTTCGTGTTAGATGAAACATTCGTGATACGGCGGACACAGTTTCTAAATCTTGTTCGAGAATCGTTAGGAAACTGTTACAGTGATTCAAAGAATGCTATTTGCGAGTCAGAGTATTCCATAATGACAGGTGAGTTAGCGATTTTGTTACCACGGTTGCTAGAGCTATTTGGTGGAGAGGAAGTATAAGTGTAGTGTAACACTTAAATAAATAAGATCTAGAGGAGTAACGAGTAACAGGATCCGCTTATAGAGATAGCTTTAATCGAGCGAGAATGTCCTCGCGTGCTTGTATTAGTAATGATTCCCGATCTAAACTGTTAAGTATATCTTGGACTACTTTCTTTGGGCCACTATCACCCCAAGATTTGCCTTGTAGGAAATACCTTTCGGCAGCTTTCCCAATTATGTAAGTCCCGTACCAAGCTACTGTACCCTGTCCAGCAGCAGTCACTACTGTAGATATTCCTAGACTGATACCTTTGAGCGCTGAGGCAATTATGTGCATTCCCCATACTGTGCCTACAAGAAATGCTAGTTGGGTGAATATAGTCTTAAGTAGTGAACCTGCTTCAAAACGAGTTATCGGAAGATTGTACACGCTACTTAAGTGTACAATCATCGCTACATCGATAGCGGTTGCTGCTAAAATGTCTGCAACTGGAATTGGGTTACAAGCTACTGCTACTCCATTGAGTAGACAGTAGTTTCTTACCATCTTTTCCGCCAGATCTCGACGGATCATTATTATCTCTCGACCTAGACGGTCTGAGAAACGCCCAGCAAACAGCCCAGCATTTAGCGCAACCATGGTCTTTCCTTCAGCCTTGAGAATATCCCAAATTCGCTCACGCAACTCAGTCACTTCTGCCATAGGTTGGCGCCGAGTTTCAGTCTCCTTACCATCACCATCCACAAAAATTACAATCCGTTCGGCCGGCTGAGCAGCAGCTGTAAGGATATCTTGTTGGTTAATTAAACCAGCCATGCGATAGCGCAAATTCTCTAGTAGCAGTTTGCGATCGGACTGATTATAGCGATCTGCCTTATTCAGCACTAGTATCAGCCTTTGTGCAGCATTTTTTATTTGTCGGAATGCCATAATTTCGGTATTAGTGATGTCACCATCTACTACGAATATCACTAAATCACAACGACTAGCTACATCATGGGAAACTCGTTCTCGCTCTTCACCAGAAATTTCGTTAATACCGGGCGTATCGATAAGAAAAACACCGCCGGATTCGTATTCCTTCCAGAGTACATGTTTAGCTTGTACAGTCTCACCGTGTAATGGGCTAGTAGAGAAACGCATTTCACCCAATAATGCGTTCAGCAATGCTGACTTACCGACGCTAACACGCCCGAACACAGCTATGTAAATATGTCCGTGCTCTATTTTTTCCAAAATCAGTTGCAATTGTTGGTAATCATCCTCTAGCGCTGACCTTACAGAAATAGGTATGCTCTTGTCGTTTATTAGATCTAATAGGCTTTCTCGCGCTAGTTCTAAATGCGAATCCCCGCTAAGTAGTTGCCCCTTTTCTGTCATCTTTACATTTCTGTTGTCGTTTCCAAGCCAATTGGGCCAAACGTTTTGCACGTACTGCCAAATCTTCACTCAAATTATCCTCGAATATACGCAGGGTGGGACCTGTGATTAAATCACCCCGGCTTTCAAGGGAAATAGCTATTGCTCTCCCCAAACTCTCGAATATTAAGCCATATACTACAGCATGTATCATTCCACCCACTACCGTACCCATTCCAGGGAAAGATTTGAAAACATTACCAACTATGGCTAAAAGTAGGTTGAGGTTGCGCCTGACCTGTCCACCAGCCAAACTCAAAAATTTCTGTATATCAAGTTCCCGCACTGGAACTTCATAAAGTATGCATAACTCTTTTATCAAATTCATTCCCAGATAGCCTTGAATCAGAATATCTGTTCCCGGACTGACTGCTGCCATCGCACCGAATACAGCCTTGTTTGCATAATTTTTTACAATAGATATAGCCTTTTCACGATTATGCTCTGCCACCACTTCATCTAGCTTTCTCTGAACTAAAACAAAAACTGCTGCATCGCGTAACGAATCTAACACTTGGGGATCACTATCCAAATAACGTTGCAATGTCTGTTGGAGTTCATCAACTTGGGGCTGACGTTCGCGTAGGGTGGTTTCCTCCCTACCATCACTGTAGATTCTTGTTACTTCTTCTACACCACCTGCTTGTACAGTTGCTACTTCTACCAGTTCCCCAATTCTCTCAGAGAGTCGACCGCGAATCTGCTCTAGCTCTATTTTGGTATATCGGTCGATTTTGTTTAACGCTACGATCGTGGGGTTACCAAACTCTAGCAATAGCTTTATGGTTTCATATTGATCACGTGTTAAGTCTCCTTCGCATACATATATAATAACATGGGCACGTAATGCCTCTTCTCGAGATTGTATATCTAGAGAACCGTCTGCCTCGTTGAGGCCAGGTAGATCCGCTAAAACTAAACGGTCACCAGCTGGACTTATCCAGGTGTAATTTGTGACTTTTCTAGTAGTTCCACCCAGGACAGCAACTACAGTATCTGTCCCAGGTAAAAGAGCACGGATCAGTGAAGACTTTCCAGTACTGACTTCTCCAAATGCCACAATTACAATTTCACCTGAATTCCTTCTGCGCTGTAATTCTTCTAACTCTTGTCGTATGGTATCAACCCGTATTCCAGACATTTCGTGGCGATCTATTTGCTCTCGTAGGCTAGCTTCATCAGATTTCTTAGATTTCTTAATGGTAGTCATACTAAGGAGTCTACGGTTCTGCCCCCAGTTAAGTATCCTCCAGACTCCATATACGCCACTGCTGCTCAGTAAAACAAGTATCAGTAGATAAATTATCCAAAACGAGGTAGGAGCTTGCTGCAATCTTTCCCAAACAGACATACCGAGATCTGTGATATATAACACTAGTACGAGCAGCATAGCCAAGCTGATGCTCGCACCTACGCCTATTACTAGACGAAACGGTAACCAACCATGCGCCGCAGATTTAATCAACTCGACAGGCGTTGATTTCCCCAAACGAATGCTGGTGGAACGAAGAAAAGATTTTTTTTCCATCAAGAGCTAGGAGGAAACCATATTATTTGGAAAAAGTACAATTACTCATTTTAATAATTTCCCCATCACTTATCAACCAGAGTAGGCTGTCAGCCCTCATGCGTACATATTTATTAGAAACAGCACCATTTCGTTAATGTTTATGGCATTGACTAGACTGGATACTCGATATAAGGTTAAATAAATATTATCACGAGACCTTGTGGATATTTTATTTTGAGCATGATGATATACAGATTAGCCTATTTAAGCCATTTAACGTGCTTTTTATAAAGTTTATGTCGATTATGAGAATAACATAGGTAATTGAAATTATCCTTAAAATTATTATCATCTCACTGTGATTTAGAAGAACTAAAGTTTCTCTAATCTTTAACAATATCAAGATCAAAAAATAAAGGTGCCGGATGGAACACCCTAGTGAGATAGCTATCTGGCATTAGGCTGTTACGTAGTTGCTGTCGCATAGTATATACCATGCTCACAAGCGGATCACGCTTTCTACTAACCGAAATTTCATATGGTAAATCTTTGCTCTGCTACTATTACCACCTCTCAATATTTTTCGTTGCGTAGATAGATTGGTAGTGCCTGTTCGGAAGTGACCCAATCTGCATGATGTACTGGATCAGCTGCAAGCCTGGCTATGTCGCCAGCTAGCGGCAGTCGCTCATCCAACCAGCCGCTCACATCCAGTTTTTCAGAAAGAATATTAGAATAAGCCTTCCACCCGCTTCCAACACCAAACCACTTACCTGGTGGTGCATGTGCGACTGTAGGCGAGCACACGCACTCCTTACCCAATAACTTAACTATCCTGCCATATGACACATAGATACCAAGATAAATCTCGCACATTCTAGCATCTAGAATCGCCGCGATTTGAGTATGCCCTGTCTCTCTTACTGCACCTAGCGCAAGAGCAGCAAGTGTAGATATTGGAACAGCTGGCAGATCAGAGGCGAAGGCGATACCTTGCGCGATACCGACAGCTGTACGAATCCCGGTAAAAGCACCAGGCCCACGTCCGAAAGCGATAGCATCCATTTCGGCTATTCTTAACCCGGCTTCAGACAACAGCGTATCTATCATCGGTAGGATTATAGTAGCATGCCTGCGTGGAGCCAATTCACAGCGTTCCAGTACTGAATCTCCTACTAAAATGGCAACTGAACAGGCATCTGTTGATGTATCAAGAGATAAAATGTTCACAACTTAAAACCTATACTAAATCAAATTATCACACCAGAGTATGTGCTCATAGGTACAAAACATAGCTTATTTAGATGAGAAAAGATTCAGCTTAAATTGATCAGTATAGCGTTAGACTAATCCTACATATCAATTTAGGATTATCATATATTCATCGAGATGGATTCAAACCTACTCTCAAATACTATACTCCCCTATCCTATCCATACCATAATTGTTAATTATTCTCACATCATCTGCCTTCTCCTGAAGGTGATTTCAAACGAATTGTGGTTCCGATTGAGTAAATATGGTTAGTTGCTCCAACTTCTGCACCAGTTGTCTGGTAGCTGACCTGTTTCTTTGCTCTACGCCATTTCTCTTCAAGGAATTTACCGCTTCGGCGTTTGTTGATATTCACTTGATTATGTGTATCTAAACGACTGATATTTAATGGATACTGACGTACTCTAACCTTCTTGAGTTGCTGCCATACTTCCTTTGACATGCTGTCTGGTAAATCAATAGTACTGTAATTCTCATATATTTCAATGCGCCCGATACAACGGCTTTTGATACCAACTTCATTCGCAATAGCACCCACTATATTCTGTGGTGTTGCACCATGATGATGGCCAACTTCAAGACGGTAACGTACTTTATCAAAGTCTACCGAATGCTTATCGTTATCTCTAGAACGCGGCGTCCGCCGGCTGACTGACCTTGCTTCTCTCTCCGGATAGACTGAAAGCCTTTCCAACTCGTTAGGAATTGCATCCTCGAACTGAAAAGGACGGTCGCGCTGTGCCAGCCAGGTTAAGGCTGCTGCTATATCGTGCGGGCTAATTTCCTGTTCCCTCTCAATTTCAGCTACTACTTGTTGGAAATATACTAGATCCTGCACATTTAGAATGTCGCTGACTTGCTGTTTAAATTGGGCTAACCTATATCCGGTGATCGCCTCTTGAGTCGGTAGTTGCATCCTATCGATTGGTTGCCTCGTAGACTTTTCGATAGCACGCAACATGCGTAACTCACGTGGCGCAACGAAAAGTATTGCATCACCTGTCCGTCCTGCTCGAGCAGTTCGACCTATACGGTGAACGTAAATCTCAGTATCGTACGGTATGTCATAATTGATAACATGACTGATACGTTGGACATCAAGCCCGCGTGCAGCCACGTCGGTAGCTACTAAAATATCTAAGCTGTTGTTCTTCAGCTGTTCTATAGTTTTCTCACGTAGTGCCTGAGTCATATCACCGTGGAGTGCAGCGCTGGGATAGCCGCGTGCTTCTAACCTTTCAGCTAGTTCTGTCGCAGCTATTTTAGTTCGCACAAAAATTAGGACCGCATCTGCATCCTCTACTTCTAATACACGGGTCAGTGCATCAAGCTTATGTTGCGGTATCACCTGACAATACCGCTGACGGACTGTTTCTACAGTAGCCGTACTAGTCTTAATCTTTACTTCACGAGGATCACGTAAATGGCGGCGTGCTACTTCAAGTATCTGCTCCGGCATGGTAGCAGAGAATAGTGCAATCTGCAGCTCTGGCGGTGTCTGACCGAGAATCCAATCCACATCGTCGATAAACCCCATTCTTAACATCTCATCAGCTTCATCAAGCACTACAGTACGTAATCCAACCAGTGACAGAGTTTCACGCCGCAAATGGTCCATTACACGACCAGGAGTACCAACTACGATATGTACTCCACGTTTCAGGTGACGCAGTTGGATACCCATGCTCTGGCCACCATAGATAGGGAGGACGTGAAATCCTTGTAAATGGCGTGCGTAACCTTGGAACGCTTCAGCCACCTGAATCGCCAATTCACGAGTAGGAGTTAACACTAACACTTGTGGTCGACGATCTGTCAAATCTAGTCTTTCTAAAACTGGTAGAGCGAAAGCTGCAGTTTTCCCAGTACCTGTTTGCGCTTGACCTAACACATCGTGGCCTTGAAGCAAAAGCGGAATCGTTGCTGCTTGGATTGGCGATGGTGCTTCATAACCGACTTTTTTAAGAGTTTCAAGCAAAGGCTCTGAAAGATTAAGTTGTTCGAAATATTCAATAGGATCTAACATGAAAAGCATTACCCAGAGTTGGAAATGTAGTTACCTGATAACGTCTGAAGAAAAGAGCGAAACCTTTTCTATCTGGCGCACAATCTACATTGTTTTTAGAATCTGCCGTTTTTAAAATGAAGAATTTTCGGGTAAATTTTAGATATCTTTATGATTCACTAACTTCAGAACCTTAAAGGGAGACTTGATATGGTCTTTTCTAAACTACACACACTACTTAGCTGTGTATAGCGCATAGCGCAGCTTCCACCCAATCTCTAATATAAAAAAGAGTTTATAAAACTGAATCTTTTCTTTACGTCACTGTTTCTATTTATGATTAGAAAGATAGCCATTCCAAATTTTGGAAACAGGCCTCATTACTATTAAGACTATTAAGCGTAGTTTTACTTCAGGCCATATAGTAATAATACAGAAGGCTAGTATATAGCTAATACTGCTTAACGCATCTGAAGAGTTGCAAGATACAGCATCGCAGCACAAAAATGAACAAAAGGAATAACTAAGAGCTAGCGACTAGCTACCGAATCCAAATTCCTCTACGCGATTACTAGTATTTTCACAGAACATAGCAAACAAGTGAAATATATAGACAGTGAAGTTTAGAGAGGCGTGTATATATCCAACCGCTAATTTTGAAAGGTTTAGGATTTTTCTGCTGTCAACTGATCTTCCATCTTCCAGCACTCAATTATCAGTATCTCCCTCGATGATAAGCTAATAGCAACAAAATTACTCCAATTAAGATCAGTGGGAGAGATAACATCTGCCCCATGGTTATCCAACCAAAAGCAAGGTATCCGATCTGTATATCTGGTTGACGAACAAATTCTACTATAACTCTGAAGATGCTATAGTTAAGCACAAATACACCCGATATAGCCATAGTCGGACGTGGTCTAGCTGAAAACAACCATACGACAGTGAATAAAACAATGCCTTCTAAAGCTGCTTCATACAACTGCGAAGGGTGGCGTGGCAACCTGTCACCAGCTTGATAAAATACCATGCCCCAAGGTAGCTCAGTCACTATCCCCCACAATTCTCCATTAATAAAGTTACCAATACGTCCAAATAAAATACCTGGTGCAATAAGTGGTGCTACGAAATCTACAGTTATCCAGAAGTCTTTTTGATGCTGACATGCGAACATCTTCATTGCTACCAGCACACCTAGGAGTCCACCATGGAAGGACATACCACCCTCCCATATTCGAAACAATACTAATGGGTCGTGTAAAAATGTACTGAGGCCGTAGAATAATATGTATCCTATACGGCCTCCTAA
>CAIRZE010000107.1 GCA_903882995.1 uncultured Candidatus Competibacteraceae bacterium | reverse complement strand
TCATATTATGGATTTTAGCCTAGATAAAATAGCCTTTGTAAGTGGAAAACTCCTCGATCCTATGTCTAATTTTTTTAGAATTTATGTTGACGGTAAATCGATGGATATACGACTACATTTGCCAGGACGGCATAACGTTCGTAATGCTCTAGCAGCAACCACGGCAGCGATGGCTGTCGGATTGACGCTGGATGAGGTCCGTTGTGGACTCGAAAGCCTGAAAGATATCTGTGGCAGGATGCAGCGGTTGTGTAGCAGCAGATATGGAGGTACCGTCATCCACGATGCCTATAACGCTAACCCGGCTTCTCTTGCCGCTGCTTTGGATGTAGTTGGTACCGAACCAGGCCGCAAATGGCTGGTACTGGGCGACATGAATGAGTTGGGATCAGATGCTGGTGAATTACATGCACGTTCTGGTTCAGAAGCAATTACAGCAGGATTAGAACGTTTATATGGAATCGGTGAACATAGTGTGGCAGCTGTAGCAGCTTTTGGCAAAGGTGGTCGACATTTTACAGATATGGAAACACTTATTTCTGAATTGACTAATGATCTACTTGAATGCAATAAGTTGTCGCCACCGGTGATACTGATTAAAGGATCGCGTGGAATGCGGATGGAACGGGTGGTTGCTGCATTAATTGCACCTTAATTAATTGCACCTTATAACTGGTCTAAGAATCAGGAGGAGTGTAGCTGATGCTGACGCTGTTAGCCGAATGGTTGACAAAAAATTTCTATACCGGATTTAACGTTTTTCAGTATTTGACTTTCAGGGCGATTCTTGGTGTTCTTACTGCATTAATCATTTCTCTGTTTGTTGGTCCAACTATAATAAAACGGTTAAGCAGATACCAAATCAGCCAGCAAATCCGAGCAGATGGTCCTAAGAGCCATCTTTCCAAGGCTGGTACCCCAACTATGGGGGGCGCACTAATTTTGATTGCAATCGCTATAGCTACTATGTTATGGGCTGATTTGTATAATCGTTACGTCTGGATCGTGCTCACAGTGATGCTTACTTTTGGGGCAATTGGTTGGAGTGATGACTACAAAAAACTAATACTACGTAATTCCAGTGGGTTATCGGCGCGCGTTAAGTATTCTTTGCAGTCTTGTGTTGGGATAGCAGCAGCATTAGTGCTATTTTGCACCGCACAAACACCTGTAGAAACTCAACTCATTTTGCCATTCTTTAAGAACTTTTCTATAAATATCGGTTATTTATTTATTCCTATAACCTATTTCGTTATTGTTGGTTCCAGCAATGCGGTCAATCTCACCGATGGCCTAGACGGCTTAGCAATTGTGCCTACAGTTATGGTTGCTGGCGCTATGGCTGTCTTCTGCTATGCAGCTGGCAATAGAATATTTGCAGAATATCTAGGCATTCCACATGTACCTAGTGTAGGCGAAGTGTGTGTATTTTGTGGTGCAATTGTTGGAGCAGGGTTGGGGTTTCTCTGGTTTAACACTTATCCAGCCCAAGTGTTTATGGGAGATGTTGGAGCCTTAGCATTGGGTGCTGCACTAGGAACAGTAGCAGTAGTGGTAAGACAGGAGTTAGTTTTGTTTGTTATGGGCGGTGTGTTTGTGATAGAGACCGTTTCTGTTATTTTACAGGTAGCTTCATTCCAGCTGACCGGCAAACGCATTTTTCGCATGGCACCATTACATCACCATTTCGAGCTCAAGGGTTGGCCTGAACCGAGGGTAATCGTTCGCTTTTGGATCATTACTATCATTCTAGTACTAGTAGGTTTGGCAACACTAAAGCTACGTTGAGTGAGGATTGTACCGATGCTGAAGTTGGATGGAACAACCTTGGTAGTTGGACTCGGCAAAAGCGGCCTATCTATGGTGCGGACGCTGGTAATGCTTGGTGCAAAAATCGTGGTAGCTGACAGCAGGTACGAGCCACCTGAATTGGAAACGTTACGGACCGAGTTTCCAGAAGTATCCTGCCATCTCGGAAGTTTCAATCCAGTGGTATTCGCGGGTGCCACAAGATTACTAGTCAGCCCTGGAGTCGCAGTCGCTACCCCGGTAGTGGCTGAGGCATTATCAAGAGATATACCAGTCTGGAGTGACATTGAATTGCTAACATTGCTTACCAAAATCCCGATATTGGCCATTACTGGATCTAACGGTAAGAGCACAGTCACAACTTTGTTAGGTAAGATGGTACAGCTTGCCGGCCGGCATGCAGCAGTATGCGGAAATCTCGGTGTGCCAGCTCTAGATTTTTGGCGCATTGAAGAGATGAGAGAGAATGCTGCTAAGCCTCTTGAATTATATGTATTGGAACTATCTAGCTTCCATTTGGAGACAACATATAACTTGAATGCGCGAGTTGCAACAGTACTCAATATCAGTCCAGATCATATGGATCGCTACGAGACACTAGATAATTACGTTGCTGCTAAACGACGGATCTTCCGCGGTAATGGTGTTATGGTAGTTAATGCTGATGACCAGACTGTTATGTCAATGCTAGAGCCTAAAAGGGATGTGCTGCGCTTCACCTTGAAAGAACCGCATGGAGATGATTATTTTGGCCTACGTAGAATTGGAGGAACAACCTGGTTAGCTCATGGTAAGGAATCCTGGATCGCAACGTCTGAATTGAAGATAATTGGATACCATAATATTGCTAATGCACTAGCAGCGCTTACGATGGGATATGCGTTTGGCTTGGAGCGAGAAGCAATGCTGGCTGCATTAAGAGATTTTGATGGCCTACCGCACCGGACCACTCTTATTTTTGAACGATCAGGTATCAGATGGTTTGACGATTCTAAGGGTACAAACGTTGGTGCGACTGTAGCCGCGGTGGGCAGCTTACCTGGAAAAGTAATCCTAATCGCAGGTGGAGATGGTAAAGGTCAAGATTTTTACCCGCTGCAAGCGGCCTTGTCAGATAAGGCACGTTGTGTGATCCTGATGGGTCGAGATGCACTACTAATCGCAGCAGCGCTAGAAAATAAGGTACATATTAATTTCGCTGTCAATATGGAACAAGCGGTAGAACTCGCTGCACAGTGCGCTCAACCGACAGATAGCGTTTTGCTATCCCCAGCTTGCGCTAGCTTCGACATGTTTAGTGGTTATGAGGAACGCGGTTTTTTATTTGCAGCTGCCGTGCGGAGATTATTTGAGTGCTGAATGATGTCATCTCTGCTAACGGCAAAAATAGCCGATTGCCAGGCACTGGTATGCGCTATGTGAAGTTACCGTTCCCGAATCACTGGATCCTAATTTCAGCATTGTTGCTGCTCGCTTTAGGATTACTGATGGTTGCATCAGCTTCAATCCCAATCGGGGCTGACCCAAATATAGGTCACGATCAACCATTTTTTTTCCTGATACGACAGAGTGCATTCGTACTGGTCGGCTTATTGGGAGCCAGTATCATTTTTCAAGTACCGATAGTGCGTTGGCGGCGTACTGGTCCACTGTTGTTACTAGCGGCAGTAGGCCTTCTGATGGTTGTCTTAGTTCCTGGTATAGGTAAGGAAATTAACGGCAGTATACGCTGGATTGGTGTGGGTCCCATTAATATTCAGGTTTCAGAGATAGCTAAATTGTTGGCTATCATTTACGTATCTGGTTATCTTGAACGGCACGGTAATGAGTTACAATTAATTGATTTTACGACTTCTTTCTTAGCACTAGTAAGGCCTATAGGTGTGCTAGCTATCCTAGCGGTGTTGCTATTGTTGGAACCTGATTTCGGTAGTGTGGTAGTTTTAATGGCAACAGCGTTAGGCATGGTATTCCTAGCTGGTGTTAACCTCTGGCATTTCGGTGTATTTCAGGTAGGAACTGCCGCTGTTATGGCATTGCTAATTTTTTCTTCTCCTTATCGGCGAGATCGGGTATTGAGTTTTCTAAGTCCTTGGGATGACCCATTCGGCAAGGGTTATCAATTAGCTCAATCTTTGATTGCTATAGGGCGTGGAGAGTTTTTTGGCGTTGGGTTAGGAGAAAGTGTGCAGAAGCTATTCTACCTACCTGAAGCACATACAGACTTTCTATTTGCGGTGCTGGCTGAAGAGTTAGGGCTAGTTGGCATCCTGACTGTCATCTCATTATTTATGACTCTAGTATGGCAGGCTTTTAGGGTCGGGCAGCGGGCAGAGATCTTGAATATGAAATTTTCAGCCTATCTTGCCTATGGCATTGGGCTTTGGTTTGGTATCCAAGCACTATTTAATATAGGAGTAAATATGGGAGCACTCCCCACAAAGGGGTTGACATTACCTCTGATGAGCTATGGTGGGAGCAGTGTGGTGGTGATGTGCTTGGCTTTATCAATATTGCTACGCATCGATGTAGAAACACGCGTTAGAGTACATTAAGAATGATTGAGGAAAGACCAGTGTTGATTATGGCTGGCGGCACCGGCGGTCACGTGATGCCGGCGCTAGTGGTAGCTGAGCGTTTCCGCGATTTAGGTATACCTGTAATATGGATGGGTACACAGAGCGGCTTTGAGTCTATATTGGTGCCAAAGGCTGGTATCAAAATGGAGTTGATTAGAGTTGAGGGATTGCGTGGAGCGAGCTTCAGTCGCTTATTGGAGGTGCCGCTGATGCTTGGACGCACTTTATGGAAAACCTGTAAGATTTTGAGACGCCTGAACCCGCGAGTTGTTTTAGGGATGGGTGGATTTACTAGTGGGCCTGGTGGTATAGCAGCCTACCTATTAGGGGTACCGTTAGTTATACACGAGCAGAATGCGATTGTGGGGCTGACAAACAGCTGGCTAGCGAGAATAGCTAGTCGAGTGCTGGAGGCTTTTCCATATACGTTTCCATCTGCACGGCACGCATTAGTAGTAGGCAATCCAGTGCGGGAACATATCGGATTGTTGCCGCCACCAGCCGAGCGTTTTGCAGAGCGTACCGGCCGGGGGCATCTGCTAGTGATTGGTGGTAGTCAAGGGGCAATAGCACTTAACAAAATGGTACCACGGGCCATCGCCTTGCTTAGTGAAGATGAGCGCCCTGAAGTTTGGCATCAATCTGGACACAAGTTTTATGAAACAGCAGAGGTTGCCTATCGTGACGCATGTGTTGAGGTACGGCTGACGGCATTTATAGATGACATGTGTGAGGCTTACAGTTGGGCAGATCTAGTGTTATGTCGAGCAGGGGCGTTGACGGTTACAGAATTGTCAGCAGCTGGCGTCGGCTCAATCCTGATACCTTTTCCATTCGCAGTGGATGATCACCAAACCGCCAATGCTCGCTTCCTAGAAAATAGTGGCGCAGCAATAGTATGCCAACAACATAACTTAACTATTGAAAGTTTAGCAGAATTGTTGTGTCAGTTACTCAGTGACCGCAAGTTATTGCTTTATATGGCAGAAGCAGCAAGACGGATGGCCAAATTAGGAGCTGCTGATCAGGTGGTGATGGTATGCTTGGAACAGGTATAGGTATATCTATTATGAGCAAACACAATTTGACAGCGGTTCCTGAAGCCTGGCGTGATATGCGGCGTAGAATTCGCCACATTCATTTAGTCGGTATCGGCGGAGCGGGCATGAGCGGAATTGCTGAGGTGCTACTTAATTTAGGTTATATAGTTTCTGGTTCAGATCTGAAAGCCAGTCAAGCGACAGCGCGCCTAGCCAGGTTAGGTGCAACAATTCGCTATGGACATCTTGATAATCATATTATTGGTTGCGATGTTGTAGTAATTTCTAGTGCGGTTGCGATAGATAACCCTGAAGTCGTAGCAGCACGTGCGGTCCGAATCCCAGTGGTACCTCGTGCTGAAATGCTAGCTGAACTGATGCGGTTTCGCTATGGCATAGCCGTCGCTGGTACCCATGGTAAGACTACAACTACTAGCTTAATTACCAGCATTCTGGCTGAAGGTGGCTACGATCCAACTTTTGTGATTGGCGGGCGTCTGAATAGTGCCGGTGCCAACGCCAGGCTAGGTGGTGGCCGTTATTTAGTAGCTGAAGCTGATGAGAGTGACGCTTCTTTTCTATTTTTACAACCTATGATGGCAGTGGTAACTAATATTGACGCTGACCATTTATCGACTTACGGTGGTGATTTCGGGCGGCTACGAGAAACATTTGTAGATTTCCTCCACCATCTACCATTTTATGGATTAGCAGTACTATGTACCGATGACCAGCACGTGCGTGCTATTTTACCGCGAATGAGCCGTCCCGTATTGACCTACGGTACTGGAGAGGATTGTGATGCTAGGGCCACTAATATTGTTCATGAGGGTTTGCTGACGAGGTTTTTAGCACATTTACCAAATCTCAGTTCTCCGCTGCCTATAACTTTAAATCTGCCAGGATTACAAAGTGTCCTCAACGCATTAGCCGCAGTGTCTGTTGCTCATGAATTAGGTGTGTCTGAAACGGCTATCAGCCGTGCCTTAAAAAATTTCCAGGGGATTGGCCGTCGTTTCCAGCAGCATGGCGAACTGGTGTTAGCCGATGGTGGACATGTGACTGTTATGGAAGATTATGGCCATCATCCGAGAGAGATCCATGCAGTGTTAGCTGCGATGCGTGGTGCCTATCCGAATCGGCGGTTAGTACTAGCATTTCAACCGCATCGCTTCAGTCGGACTCGTGATCTATTCGAGGACTTTACCCTTGTGCTGTCTGAAGCGAATATCTTAATCCTGTTAGATGTATATCCTGCCGGGGAAAAACCAATCCCGGGTGCTGACGGTCGTAGCCTAAGCAGGGCAATCCGCACCCGAGGTAAGGTGGAACCGATTTTCGTCGAAAATACCACTGACCTGCCTGTTATATTGCCTGATTTGCTACACAATGGCGACTTATTACTCATGATGGGAGCTGGAGATATCGGGGCAATGGCCGCACAGCTTGGCCGTGATGGATTATATATGTAGCACACGTTGCTGTTGATAGTAGTTAGTTAGAGGGGGTTTTTACGAGCAGTCTTTCAGAAAAGATAGTATAGGAGGAAGGATGCAACAGACACAGCACAGATTGGTGACTGATCCCGCTGTCTTCGGGAAGGTAGCAGTACTAATGGGGGGCTGGTCGGCGGAAAGGGACGTTTCTCTTAAGAGCGGTGATGCTGTACTTTCAGCGTTATCCGTTAGAAAAATAGACGCGCACGGGATCGATGTCGGCCGCGATATTTTGCGGGTATTAGCTTCTGGTGGGTTCAACCGGGTTTTTATAGTCCTGCACGGGCGTGGTGGTGAGGATGGTGTGATCCAGGGTGCATTAGAAGTATTAGGATTGCCTTATACGGGTAGTGGTGTCTCAGCATCTGCTATAGGAATGGACAAGCTACGCACTAAACAGATTTGGCTAGGTATGGGGTTGCCAACGCCACCATTCCAACTAGTTAAGAGCATACAGGAACTAGCTACCGCCGCAACTGAAATTGGTTTACCACTTGCGGTTAAACCTTCCCATGAAGGTTCTAGTATTGGAGTCAGCCGGGTAGATAATCTAAATCAATTACAAGATGCCTGGAAACAGGCAACAGCTTGCTGTTCACAGGTATTAGTCGAATCTTGGGTTCAAGGACAAGAATATACTGGAACAGTGCTACAGAATGAAGCTTTGCCGTTTATTAGGTTAGAGACCACGCGAAAATTTTATGACTACGAAGCTAAATATAAATCTAATGATACTAACTACCTCTGTCCCTGTGGTCTGCCACTGGAACGAGAAGCAGAATTGCGAGAATTGGTGCTCTGTGCCTATTCTGCAGTGGGTGGTTACGGATGGGGACGTGTAGATCTGATCCTAGACTGTCAGAATCAACCTTGGTTACTAGAAGTTAATACTGTGCCAGGTATGACAGATCATAGCCTAGTACCCATTGCAGCTCGTGCTGCTGGATTGAATTTTGAAACACTAGTTTGGCGTATTCTTGAAACTAGTCTAGATCGGCCAGTCATTTGATCACAGTGACTGCTATAAATTTTGCAAAGAAACGCCGTCGAGGTGCGACTGTTGTTCATCGCAATCCGGTTACGTGGGGGAAATGGCAAGCTATCTGGAGGCCATATTTGCGTTGGGTTGGCTTATTTTCATTATTTTTACTGATTTGCTATTTCATAAGAGTCGGAGACGAAAAATTACGGGAACCTGGTGCATTCCCTCTACGCCGTGTCCATATCGAAGGCGAGTTGCATAATTTGTCTGCAGCAGATTTCCATTCCTTAGCGCTTGGATATCTGGGCCAGAACTTTTTCTTTGCTAATTTAGATGCTTTAAACACAGCATTGGCTGCCAATCCATGGATCGAAGAAGTCTCGGTTCGACGCTGGTGGCCGGATACGATCGAAATTCAACTACGCGAGCGTGATGCTTTTGGTTACTGGGGAGCACTTGAAATGGTGGATGTTAATGGTGTTCGATTCCAGCCGAAAGTGGTACGCCAGCCTGGACCGTGGCCGAAACTTTCTGGACCGGTAGGCCACGAGAAGGCATTGATCGGGACATATAAGGAAATACGTACCCTACTGGATCCGCTCAGTCTTAAGCTAGTTCGGTTAGTGCAGGATGACCGACGTGCCTGGTGGTTGACATTTGAGAATGGTTTAGAAGTCTATATGGGACGTGAACAGTTCGAACAGCGGCTACAAAGATTAGCACAAATTTATCCTCCAGTACTATCATCCCGGGTTGATCAAATTGCAGTGATAGACATGCGATATGTCAATGGGTTCGCGGTTCGATGGAGGGCAGAACGACTGGCACCGACTGCTGGCTAGGCGCAAGCAATAAGTAAAGGGAAGGATGATGATCTCAAGAAAAGAAGAGAAAAACTTGATTGTTGGACTTGATATCGGCACCTCAAAGGTTATTGCCATAGTAGGTGAAGTCAGTCAAAACAGTGTGATCGAGGTAGTTGGTATCGGTTCTCATCCTTCAAAGGGGCTTAAGAAAGGTATAGTAGTCAACATCGAGTCAACTGTACAGTCGATCCAACATGTTATAGAGGCAGCTGAACAAATGGCCGGTTGCCGTATCCATTCTGTTTATACAGGTATTTCTGGTAGTCACATCCGTAGTCTTAATTCGCATGGTGTTACCGCGATTAAGCATCGAGAGGTGACTCAGGAAGATGTCGCGAGGGTAATTGAAGCAGCTAGGGTAGTAGCTATTCCAGCAGATAAAAAGATCCTGCACATTCTACCGCAAGAATTCATCGTTGACAATCACGAAGGTATTTATGATCCAGTAGGTATGGCTGGTGTTAGGCTGGAGGCACGAGTACACATCGTCACCGGTGCTGTCAGTGCAGCTCAGAACATTGTTAAGTGTGTACAGCGCTGTGGATTGGAAGTAGATGATATTATCTTACAGCAGCTGGCATCTAGCCGTGCTGTGTTGACTCAGGATGAAAAGGAACTGGGTGTCTGCCTTATGGATATTGGGGGTGGTACCACAGACTTGGCGATTTTCACTCATGGTGCAATCAAGCATGCAGCAGTGATACCCATCGCTGGGGATCAAGTGACCAATGATATTTCTGTTGCCTTTCGCATGCCGACTCAATCGGCCGAGGAAGTAAAAATAAATCGTGCTTGCTGCCTCAAAAAATTAGCGCAGCAAGACGAAAGAATTGATGTTACCAGCATCGGAGACCGGACGGCGCGTATACTATCTCGCTATTCACTAGCTGCAGTAGTAGAGCCACGCTATGAGGAGTTGTTTGAGTTCGCACAGGCAGAAATACAGCGCAGTGGTTTAGAAAACTCTATCACAGCTGGAGTTGTATTAACAGGAGGAAGTTCCAAGATGGACGGAATTGTAGAACTAGCTGAAGAGATTTTAAATCTGCCAGTGCGTCTCGGTTATCCAAATGATGTAGTAGGATTACAAGATGTACTGTGTAATCCGATTTATGCAACTGCAGTAGGGTTATTATTGTTCGGTAATGAGAATCGGCCAGTATCTGGACCAAGCCCGATATCACGGGCTGGTAGTGGGAGCCTTTGGACCAAAATGAAAAACTGGTTTCAAGGGAATTTCTAGCAGTGACGTTATGGTTGAGTTGATGGACACCAAAACAGAGAACGCGGTGATAAAAGTAATCGGATTGGGGGGAGGTGGTAGCAACGCTGTCCAGCACATGTTTAGTGCTAGCGTTGAAGGTGCGGACTTCATCTGTGCCAACACAGATTCACAAGCTCTTAAAACTTGTACAGTCCCTATTACTTTACAAATGGGCGCTAATATTACTAAGGGATTAGGAGCTGGAGCTAATCCAGAAGTTGGCCGGCAAGCAGCACAGGAAGATAGCGAGCGTATCAAGGAAGTCCTACAGGGGGCGGACATGGTATTCATTACTGCCGGTATGGGTGGCGGCACAGGAACCGGAGCCGCTCCAGTCGTTGCGCAATTAGCACGAGATTTAGGTATCCTGACTGTCGCCGTGGTTACTAAACCTTTTCCATTTGAAGGTAAAAAAAGGATGGAAGCTGCAACACGAGGCATCCACGAGCTTAGCGAGACGGTAGACTCGCTTATTACTATTCCAAATGAAAAGTTGTTGACCGTACTTGGCAAGAGTGCCAGTTTGCTGGATGCTTTCAGAACAGCAAACGACGTCTTGCTTGGTGCAGTACAAGGTATCGCTGATTTAATTACTAACCCTGGTTTAATTAACGTTGACTTCGCTGATGTACGTACGGTTATGGCTGAGATGGGAATGGCGATGATGGGTACGGGCCGCGCTGTTGGGGATGGCCGTGCCCGCGAGGCTGCAGAAGCCGCCATCGCTAGTCCGCTATTGGAAAATGTTAATTTGGCTGGTGCTAAAGGTTTATTGGTTAACATAACGTCAGGGATGGATTTAACTATCGGTGAATTTGAGGAAGTTGGGAACACAATTAAAGAATTAGCATCTGATGATGCTACCGTGGTTGTAGGTACTGCTATAGATCCAGAAATGCATAACGAAATTCGTGTGACAATCGTAGCGACCGGTATTGGTCATGGTATTCCAGCTAAGAAATCTGGATTTAGGGAAAATGAAACACCGATGGTACCTCCATTCAGATTGGTACAGCGCCAGTGTGAAGGAGATGGATATCTTCGTAATGATCGTCCCATTCTTCGACAAAAAGCTGTCGGAGATGGCTTAGGTTTAAATGAGTTGGATCGAATAGATGATCTAGAATATCTAGATATTCCAGCATTTCTGCGCCGTCAATCTGACTAAAAATAAAAGATAGAGTTTATAAGATGGGCACGTTTGGCTTGAAATCAGAGTCTTATCAGCAAGATAAAAATAGGAGAAGAGAAAAATATATATTGCAGTATATTGATTGCGATATATGCATCTGAAAAATTTATATAGCTCTCTACTGCGATAGCTGCTTATCTGGCTAGCGAGCGGCCCGATATTTCTCACTCTGAATGCAAGCGACGTGTTGGGGATCTAGTATGATAAGGCAGCGAACTTTGAAGAATGTCATCCGAGCGACTGGCATTGGATTGCATACCGGAGATAAAATTTATTTAACTTTAAGACCAGCAGCACCAGATGTCGGAATTATATTTCGGCGGGTGGATTTGCCTATTCCTATCGAAATTAAGGCATGCCCTCAGAATGTTGGAGATACCCAGTTATCTACATCCCTCATAAGAGAGAGGGCACGGATTTCGACGGTAGAACATCTGCTTTCCGCGTTCGCGGGATTAGGCATCGACAACGCCTTCGTAGATGTTAGTGCTGCTGAGGTTCCAATCATGGATGGTAGCGCTGGACCTTTCGTGTTTCTTATTCAATCAGCTGGTATCCAAGAGCAGAATGCTCCTAAGCGTTTCATCCGCATTAAACGCTCAATAGTAGTTGAAGACGATGACAAATGGACACGCTTTGACGCATTCAATGGGTTTAAAGTCGAGTTTTCAATTGCTTTTGATCATCCATTATTTAAGGGGTGTAACCAGAGCGCAGTTGTTGATTTCTCAACTACTTCTTTCGTTAAGGAAGTGAGCCGCGCACGTACTTTTGGGTTCATGCGTGACCTGGAATATCTGAGAGCACGCCGGTTAGCTTTAGGAGGAACCCTCGATAACGCTATAGTCTTGGACGATTACCGAATCCTTAACGAGGACGGTTTGCGTTATGAAGATGAATTTGTAAAGCATAAGATCCTGGATGCTATTGGTGATCTTTATCTGCTTGGTCGTAGTCTAATAGGTGCTTTTACAGGATATAAGTCCGGGCATGCCCTAAACAACCGCTTACTGCGTGCCTTACTATCAGATAGTGCTGCTTGGGAAGAGGTTACTTTCAGCGATGAAAGACAGGTGCCAATCTCTTACTTGCAACCAGCACAGGCTACCCTCTGAAATATTATGTTCTTAGTCTAAAAAATCTTTCTCTTAGCAGCTTTACCAGTTGACATTGGGAGGGAAGTCGCGACTTTTTCCAGTCGCGTTACTGTGTGAATGCGTGAAGATGAGCTTATGGTGCATTGATATCTGAATGGTGCATTGATATCTGATATGTACCAAGCCATAGACATCAACCGAATGGGGAATAGGCTTCTGGCCACACTCCCTAGGAGTAGCAACCAGGTAAAAGGCTCCAGTTAGATGAATATTTTAAAAAGCTTTTTTGGCAGCCGTAACGATCGTGTAGTCAGCTCTATGCGTAAGCTAGTTGATCTGATAAATGCTTTAGAGCCGGCAATGGCAGCAATGAGTGATGCAGAACTACGTGCTAAGACCGAAGAGTTTAAAGACAGGCTTATGAATGGTGCAAAACTCGATATGCTGTTGACAGAAGCGTTCTCTGTAGTTAGAGAGGCTAGTAAGCGTGTCCTTGAAATGAGGCACTTTGATGTGCAATTGATCGGAGGTATGGTTCTGCACGATGGTAGGATTGCTGAAATGCGTACAGGTGAAGGTAAGACACTGGTAGCTACCCTACCGGTCTATTTGAACGCCTTGACCGGCAAAGGTGTCCATGTAGTAACGGTGAACGACTATCTGGCAAGGCGTGATTCCGAGTGGATGGGCAAAATTTACCGATTCCTGGGTATGAACGTTGGCGTTGTCATATCTGGTATGAGCAATGAGGAAAAACGAGCTGCCTACGCTGCTGATGTAACTTACGGTACTAACAACGAATATGGTTTCGACTACCTGCGTGATAATATGGCATTCAGCCTGGATCAAAAGGTGCAAAGGCCGCTAAATTACGCTCTGGTAGATGAAGTAGATTCAATACTAATAGATGAAGCGCGTACGCCTTTAATAATTTCTGGACCAGCTGAAGAAAGTTCCGAACTGTACCGGAAGGTAAACGAGATCATTCCAAAACTGGACCGTCAGAATGATAAGGAAGGGCCTGGTGATTACTGGGTTGATGAAAAGACAAAGCAGGTTTATTTGACTGAGGACGGCCATCAGCAGATAGAACATTTGCTAGTAGAAATTGGAATACTACAGAGAAGCGAAAGTTTATACGATGCTGCTAATCTCAGTTTATTCCACCATGTGAACGCCTGCTTACGGGCAAGTGCTTTATTTCACAAGGATATCGAATATATCGTTCGTGGTGGTGAAATTATTATTGTCGACGAATTTACCGGGCGTACTATGCCAGGTAGACGTTGGTCAGATGGATTACACCAAGCTATTGAGGCTAAGGAAGGAGTATCAATTCAAGCAGAAAATCAGACGCTAGCCTCGATCACATTTCAAAACTATTTTCGTTTGTATCAAAAACTCGCTGGCATGACTGGGACTGCTGATACAGAAGCCTTCGAGTTTCAGCAAATCTACGGATTGGAAGTGATCATAGTTCCCACGAATTTGCCTATGATTCGCAAAGATATGGGCGATTTAGTATTCCTAACAAAAAAGGAGAAATTTGACGCAGTGTTGGCTGATATTCGTGACTGCTGCCAGAGCGGTCGGCCAACTTTAGTTGGTACCACATCGATAGTGGTATCAGAACTAATTTCTAAAATGCTAGATCAGGAGAAGATTCCTCATCAGGTGTTGAACGCTAAGCAGCATGATAAGGAAGCTGATGTTATTGCCCAGGCTGGGCAACCAGGTACCGTTACAATCGCAACCAATATGGCAGGGCGCGGTACAGACATAGTTTTAGGTGGCAATCTACAATCTGAATTGAAAGGAATTGGATTAGAAGTCGCTCCAGATATGCTAGAGGAAACAAAGCGGAATTGGCAGTTGCGTCACAACCTTGTAGTAGATGCTGGTGGCCTGCACGTAATTGGTACCGAACGCCATGAATCCCGCCGTATTGATAACCAGTTACGCGGCCGTTCCGGAAGGCAGGGAGATCCAGGTTCAAGCCGTTTCTATTTATCCCTAGAAGATAATCTATTACGTATTTTTGCATCTGATAGGTTAGCCGGTTTGATGCAAAAACTAGGAATGGAGAAAGATGAGGCAATTGAACATCCATGGGTGACAAAAGCAATTGAAAACGCACAACACAAGGTCGAAACACATAACTTTGATATGCGCAAGAATCTGTTGGAGTTCGATGATGTAGCTAACGATCAGAGGAAAGTTATGTATGCTTGGCGCAACGAACTAATGGAATCTGAAGATGTATCTTCAGCTCTTAAAGATATGTGCGTTGCAGTACTCAGGCAGTTGATCGATCGATATATTCCGCCACAAAGCATTGAGGAACAATGGGATATATCTAGACTGGAAGAAGATTTGGCAAAAGAATTTGGTTTGTCTTTACCACTCCAGTCCTGGCTGGAAGCAGATTCCAATCTGCAGGCTGAATCTTTAAGGGAACAGATCTCCGATGCATTGGAACAAAGTTACTCTAAAAAGAAAGCACAGGTTGGAGAATCATGGATGCATCAGTTCGAAAAGGCTATATTGCTGCAAGTATTAGATACACACTGGCGGGAACATTTGGCCGCAATGGATTATGTACGCCAGGGTATTCACCTTCGTGGCTACGCCCAGAAAAATCCAAAACAGGAGTATAAACGTGAGGCCTTTGAGATGTTTCACGACATGGTACAGCGTATTCATCAGGAAGCTGTCAGTTTCTTAGCAAGAGCAAATTTTCAGCTTTCACCAGAGCTCATTCTAAAATCCAGCATATCCCCTTCGAATATGTATTTCGAACATGCAGAAGCATCAGTGCTATCTAGTAGCGGTGAGCCAGAAGATGAAGGTTATGAAACTAATTCTTGCAATCTTGCTGAATCTCAGGCTCCTTTCGTACGTGAAGGCCGCAAAATAGGTCGTAACGAACCATGCCCTTGTGGTTCTAGAAAGAAATATAAGCATTGCCATGGCCATTTTATGTGAACTTAATCTCACCTTTCTATGGTATTTTAAGAAGGATGATGATATGGAACAATCTTTTGCTATTTCTGGTATCCGGCTTGGCACTGCTTGCGCTGGGATAAAACATCCTAACCACCCTGATCTAGTAGTAATTGAAGTGTCAAGTGGTACTTTAGCAACAGCTGTGTTTACCAGTAATGCCTTTTGTGCCGCACCGGTAGTAGTAGCGCGAATGCATTTAGCAGTTGCCAAGCCGCGTTATCTAATAATAAATACCGGAAATGCTAACTCTGGTACTGGCCAACAGGGACTAGAAGATGCCGAAGCCATTTGTCAGGTGCTAGCAGATCGGGTTTGTTGCCTTCCTGAGGAGATACTACCATTCTCAACTGGTGTGATAGGGGAACCACTACCATTAGTACGGTTGGTCAATGGGCTACCATCTGCATTGTCCAATTTGAGGTCAGAAGGATGGTACGATGCTGCTCTTGGTATTATGACCACCGATACTAGACCAAAATGTGTTTCTAAACGTGCAACTTTAGGCAGCAGAGAGGTGACAGTAACCGGTATAGCCAAGGGTGCTGGTATGATCAGGCCAGATATGGCAACTTTATTGGCATTTGTTGCTACCGACGCTATCATCGAAGAAAGTGCATTGCATCAAGTGTTAGTAGATGCTGTCTCTGATTCCTTCAACGCAATTACAGTTGATGGTGATACTTCTACTAACGACGCTTGCATACTACTAGCAACTGGTCAGGCTGGGGTAACAGTTCATGCTGTTGGCGCTGAGTATCGACTCTTTGCCTCTATGGTACGAGATGTTTGTATTGATCTAGCGAGAGAGATCATTCTTGATGGTGAAGGTGCAACCAAGTTTATTACTGTGCAAGTTGAAGGTGGGATGAATATAGCTGAATGTCGTCAGGTTGCCTATACGATAGCCCATTCACCCCTGATAAAAACTGCTTTCTTTGCATCTGATCCTAACTTAGGAAGGATTTTAGCTGCCGTAGGACGATCAGGATTGGCAGATCTAAAGATGGATTACACTTCGATTTATTTAGATAATCTTTGTATTTTTTTCAACGGTTCTAGATCTCCAGGATATACAGAAGAGCAGGGGCAGCGAATCATGCAACAGAGTGAGATCATGATTCGTGTAGAACTCGGTCGTGGAGAATCAAAAGCTCGGATTTGGACAACAGATCTATCTATCGATTACGTACGCATCAATGCCGAGTATCGGACTTGAATAAATCCAACAATCAGCAACAGTTGATCCGAGTAGCGGTTGGAGTAATCATCTCTCCTGTAGGAAAGATACTGATCGCACGGCGACCAAATCACGTATCTCAGGGAGGGTTATGGGAATTTCCAGGTGGTAAGGTAGAGAAAGCTGAGACAGTAGGCGTTGCAATACGGAGAGAGTTATGGGAAGAGATTGGTATAGAACTTCAGACGGTGAACCCGGAGCCTTTTTTGTACATATACCATAAGTATTCTGAAGAGACAGTCCTACTAGAAGTTTGTTATGTAACAGTTTACCGTGGTGAACCAAACAGCAGGGAGGGCCAAGCTTTAGCCTGGGTATCCCTAAAAGACATAACAGACTTCCCTTTTCCAGACGCCAACGAGCCAATTCTTACACACCTATATGAAAAAGCAGGCTGGGCGGCTTAACTCTTCTTAGCTTATTAAAGCGCCCTTAGCACTCTCTTGGGATGGGAAAGAGCTATATAAAGATTGTGTAGATCTAAGATTCGTTGGTCTATTAAGTTTATATTCCCGATGTTCTCTAGGATATCATCCGCCAGAGCAAGCCTTTCTGTGCGCGAAGCTTGCACAGAAATAATACTCTTTGCCTCTTCTTCAGTAATTAGATCTCTCGACATAACCCTCCGAACCTGATCGTTTTCAGATGCATCTACTACTAAGATGCGGTCTAAAAAACCAAAACTAAATATGCCTGTTTCCACTAGTAAAGGAATGACTACTAAGCAGTATGACGTAGATATAATACGTGCGATCCGATCTTGTATAAGTTCCAAAATACGAGGATGCAGGATTGCTTCAAGCTTACGCCGGCTGTCCGGATCTTCGAACACCTGCTTACGTAGATAGTCACGCCGCAGTCGACCATAATCGTCTAAACAACCATGTCCAAACGCAATACCTATTTCTTTAAGTGCGGGCTGGCCTTGCTCGACTAGCTCACGGGCCAGATGATCATTATCAATAATTGGTACACCTAGCCGTGCAAACCGATTACTAACTTCTGTTTTGCCGCTACCTATACCACCTGTTAAACCGATCACAAGCATGTCTATTAAATAAACCACAGCAAGCATTTTAGAAAAAAGATATCGCCGGCCAGCACCCGAATAGCCAAAAGGGCTCTTAACCCCCATGGAAAGGCCGGCAGTTAATTGTTGCTACAGGCACACTTACTTTATGTGCAGATCTTATATTCAGAATGTATAAAATCTCTTCACTATGTCGGAATCGGAAATAGTAATGCACCAATAATGGCATATACCAAAGCTGGCAGTAAATTACTCACATGAATCTGCTTGATGTCCATTAAATTGATTCCGATTCCAAGAGTTAGTAATCCGCCAGTAGCGCTGATTGCATCCAAAACTGCTGGCTCAGATAGAAAAACCAGATGTGCCGCTAGCAAGGTGATTCCACCCTGCACTAATAACACTGACAGTGCCGAGCACATTACTCCAAATCCTAAGGAAGAAGCAAGTGCGATAGAAGCTACACCGTCTAATAGTGCCTTTATCAGTAGAAGGCTGGAATCACCAGATGTACCATCCTGGATTGAGCCAACTATTGCCATTGCTCCAACTAGATATAGCAATGTCGAAGTCACAAACCCTTCTACGAAACGACCTGATTCTGAGTGTAATTTCAGACGTAGCGTTTCAGCTAAACCTTCCAATCGCTGTTCGATACGCAGCAATTCACCACTAACACCACCTAATAGCAAGCAGCCAACCGCTAAAAAATTGTGTTGAGCTCCTAGCGCCATTCGCAACCCGATAGCAACCACTGACAACGCTAAAGCTTGCATCAAAATACTCTTGACTCTTTCCGGTAAGCGTGAACCTGCTGCTATACCAATAGCGCTACCGAATAAAACCGCACCTGTATTTACCAAAGTTCCCAACATTGAGAGTTATCCTCAAAAATAGTTTACGTGAAAACACTATCTACCTCATGAAATAGGACAGACTATAGCAAAAACACCGTCGCCAGCCCGAGAAAGATGAAAAATCCCATGCCATCGGTGATAAAGGTCAACAAAACGCTTGATCCCATCGCAGGATCACGACCAAACTTGTGTAGGGTTAAGGGAATAATAACACCTACAAGCGCTGCTAAAACCAGATTGAGTAACATGGCTGCTGCCATGACACACCCTAAGGGTAGATTCAAATATAATAAACACGCAAATGACCCAACTGTTACTCCCCATACCATTCCGTTAAGCAAACCAACTCCTAATTCCTTGAATACAAGATACCAGGTATTTTCTGGTGTAATCTCTCCCAATGCTAAGCCACGTACCACTAAGGCTGTCGTCTGGTTACCAGAATTGCCACCGATGCCTGCAACGATTGGCATAAGTGTTGCTAACGCTACAATCTGGGAAATAGCCTCTTCAAATAGGCCAATTGCCCGAGAAGCTACAAAGGCTGTACATAAATTTACGGCTAGCCACAGCCAACGGTTGCGGGCGCTGTCCCAGATTGGCGCAAATAGGTCTTCGTCACCTTGCAAACCAGCCATATTCAAAGCATCTTCCTCTGACTCCTCCCGAATGAAATCCATAACAGCATCTACTGTTAGTCGGCCGACCAGTTTACTGCGCTCATTGACTACAGGTGCCGATACTAAATCGTAACGTTCGAATGCACGGGCTGCATCGTGCGCGGAATCATGGACGTTGAACATGACTGGGTCAGACAACATAAATTCGGCGATCTGCTGGCTTGGATCGTTTAGCAATAAAGCCCGTAATGGTAAAACGCCCTTACACTGATGACGCGCATCGACCACACATAAACTATCAGTGTTAGGTGGCAGATCATCTCTCCCACGTAATAATAGCAAAACTTGCTCAATTCGCTGGCTCTCTCGCACAGTCAACACATCCTGACTCATCAAATGGCCCACTTGGTCGTCGGAATAAGCTAGAGTGGTCTGTAACCAGTTACGGTCTCTGGTAGGCAAAGTTTGCAATACTTCTGCCAGCATATCTTCAGGAATCGCTTCAGTCAGCTCTGTCAAATCATCAGGATCCAACTGACCTAGTACTCCAACTAGTTCAGATCTCTCCAATTCCTCAATTAGAGAACCGCGTACTACATCAGATACCTCTAACAACACTTCGCCACCACGATCATTCTGGGTTTGCTGCCAGACTAATAACCTATCATCCAGAGGCAACGCTTCAAGAATATATGCGATATCTGCTGGATGCAGGCTGCGCAGCTTAAGCTGTAATTCGACCAGATGCTGACGATGTACCAAAGATTCGATAAGATCATGTCGAGGACTATCACGATCTCGGTCCACCATCGTCTCTATCAGACGATGCTTTTCAAGTAAAGTGACTATATGACGCAGATGCCCTTCCAGTTTGTGCTGGGCGTTGGAAACAAAGGCGGCAGTAGAATCAGCCACAAGGATCATCCAGTACTGTAACGGCGAACTACATATTCTTCCACAATCTGTTTAAATTCAGTAGCAATATGTTCACCTCTCAAAGTTACAAGTTTCTTCCCATCAACGTAAACTGGAGCGACTGGTATTTCCCCTGTCCCCGGTAGACTGATACCAACATCGGCTTGCCTGCTCTCTCCGGGGCCGTTGACTACACAACCCATCACTGCAACTGTCATTGACTCAACCCCAGGATAAAATTTACGCCAGATAGTCATTCGATCCCGTAAATAATCCTGGATCTGCTTGGTAAGTAGTTGAAAATATTCGCTACTGGTGCGTCCACACCCAGGACAGGCTACCACAGTTGGAGTAAATGACCGCAAGCCCATTGCTTGTAAAATCTCCTGTGCAACTATTACTTCTTGCGTCCGGCTACCACCCGGTTCTGGAGTAATAGAAACGCGGATGGTATCGCCGATACCATACTGTAACAACACTGCTAGTGCTGCAGTGGATGAGACTATGCCTTTGCTACCTATCCCTGCTTCAGTCAAACCGAGGTGTAGCGGATGGTCACAAAGTAATGCAAGCTTTCTATAAACCATAATCAAATCCTGAACACCGCTCATCTTCACAGACAGAATGATGCGGTCGTGCCCTATCCCAATCTCCTCAGCACGTCTAGCACTCCCTAGTGCAGAAATAATCATTGCTTCTCGTATAACTTCATTAGAATCTCTAGGCTCTGATAGGCGAGCATTTTCGCCCATCAATTTCATCACTATTTCTTGGTCGAGACTACCCCAATTTACACCAATTCGTACCGGTTTATCATAGCGACAGGCCAATTCAATGATAGTAGCGAACTGGTAGTCCTTTGTTCGGCTATGACCGACATTACCTGGATTTATCCGATACTTATCAAGTATCTCGGCACAGGCTGGATATTTTGTTAACAAGCGGTGACCGTTAAAGTGGAAATCACCGATCAGCGGTACGATTATTCCCTGCCTAACCAGACACTCAGATATCTGTGGTATAGCAGAAGCAGCTTCTTCATTATTAACAGCGACGCGTACCATATCTGAACCAGCACGGGCTAAATCTGCAATCTGAGCGGCGGTCTCTATTACGTTCGCAGTATCCGTATTAGTCATAGATTGCACTAGGATAGGCGAACCATATCCTCCAACCTTTATGGAACCGATCCGAACAGCAACGCAGGAACGGCGAGAAATAAGTGTAACAACACCATTCATTGAAATTTACCTGCTTAGCAATTTACATATATAACTTAAACAAGCAAAAAAATCTGTTCTCCCTCTACATAACCTACTAATAGATCTCACAGAGCCACCCAGCGCACGAAATTACGTGCTGATTGTGCAAGAAATAATTGTTATCAGCTTGGTCTAGCACCACCACCTTCAATTACAAAACGCGGAATTGCGCGGTTGCGCCTGAATATGTTAATGAGCTGCATTGAGCTCTATTACGAAACTACAAATGCATATGCTGGTAACACTCTCTGGGTGGTACTGCAATAAGATTTTTGGATACTGCTCTGAAGAACTGGATTAATAAATATCCAGCAATCTTTATCAAATAGGAAATCTAAGGCTAGTAAATATGATAAATATGATGTTTCTAATATCACTAACATTGTTTATCTCTGCTCTGGTTCAGTCACGAACGACTGTCGGAGTAATAGCATGTGTTAATCAACTATCAAAGTGATATACTCTCTGGAGTTGTTGTTTCTTAGTACCATTTGAGTTCGCAATCCTTTCCAAGCTGGGGTCAACAGATCAACAGGCACCTGAGCCTGTAGATCGTCCACAGCAAATGTAATTAGACTCATCCGTGGTTCCAGCCTTTGCTGGTTGACACTGCCTACCCATATAGGCATGTCCCCTTCCTTTAAACGGGTGTTTATATCCCAAAAGCGCAATAGCCAACGAATATTGGGATCATTGACGTAACGAACCATTATTAAATCATCCTCACTACCATTATGGATCTGCGGTAGCACCGGCAACTCACGTAACTCAACTTTTGGACTCAAACATAGCAAAACGCTCCGCAAATTCGGTAGAGGTGCAGATTCCCATCCTGCCTCTCTCAAACGGTTTCTCAAACTTTCATGGGTTCCTGCCCATTGCAATATAAATTCCTGTCTGAGATTACCATTAAAATCTAGACGTTGCTGTGGCAGACGTCGCCAGCCATCCTGTAACCAACTTTCACGAGTCTGTATTCGCAGCAAAAGTTGTGGTTGGTAATGCTGCAGATCAGTATTATAATGCGCATTGACATGTATTGAATCAGCTATCAGAAAAACGATAGCGCTATAGGATAATAGACTACGCCAATATAACGGTGCTGTTTTTGGATAGCTATTGTAGATTAAACCCAGAACTGCAACATAAACCAGACCAAGACATAATCCAGCTAACGTAGCTGTAAGCAAGTGCATACCTAAGTAAAGCCGGGCGAATGCGATTGGTACTATCAAAAAAGCAGCAACTAGATAGGTAATCCAGCTAAAAGATCTTGGAACTCCTCTAGCAATGAGAACGGCTAAAGATCCGAACACTATAGTGTGGAGAGTAGCATGGCTCGAAGGGAACGAATAGCCCAAGACACTCTGTGACATCTCTATAGGGTTAGACACTGGCAGAAATAACTTGAATAGTAGATCGGTGACTATACCCAATCCTAAAGCTACTAGCAAATACCATACTGCCGCTAGCTGTTTATAACAAATCAACCAGCTAAAGACTGCAAAGCTAACAGGGCAAATAACCCAAAAGTCTCCGAATGCTGCTATAAACACCATTATAGGGTCTACCCAAGGTGTGTGTAGTTCCTGTAGAAAGTAATAGAGACTTTGATCTAAACCGCTAGGCAAGTGCTGATCAGTTGCATATAGAATAATGCTCATTATAAAGATACTGCCCAGAAACAATGTTGCTATCATCGTCAAACACTGCAGTTCACACCGAGCATGATCCAGCAAGGAAGTACTGATTTGGCCAATGATGCGTCTGCTTTGACTCCAAATATAGAACCGCTGAACCCAACCAGCCGTGTGTACCTGAAATAAGCGTACTAGATACTTTACTAACCATGCTGTAATCCAAACTGATAACGTAATGATTAAGATCAGTACCACCAACCGCCCCGCTACCCAGGAAGCAATTTCCAAAGAGGCACCAAACGCCATACCAGGAATCAGGTACGCAGGGGCCCATAAGATAGCTGAAACTACGTTAGCGACCATAAAGCTACGCCATGACATATCCATCATCCCAGCTACAGTAGGGATTGTACCTCGCACAGGCCCAAAGAAGCGCCCGAACAGTATACTCTTCCCGCCATGCCTACAGAAAAATTCCTCGCTGCGAGTGATCATTTCTGGATATTTATTGAAAGGCCATGCCCGGCGGATACCCTGATGAAATACACGTCCAATCCAGAAACTGATTGCATCTCCGACCACAGCACCTAGAGCTGACCACCAGTATGCAGAAAAAAATTCTATATGGCCCAGACCGACTAAAGCCCCAAGCCCAAACATAACCAGAGCACCAGGGATGAAGACTCCAATTATGGTCAGTGATTCCATAGCTGCAGAAACAAAGATAAAGGCAGCCATCAACCATGGATGAGCAGTACCCCAGGCAAACAGAGCTGTAATAAATTCCGACTGCATAAATATTTTCTTTTAGTTTTACAGGTAAGTCGATAGATTGGACCAACGCATGGAGATTTTTTGGTCGCGAAAGATATTTGGGTGAGAAACTATTTTATATACTTAACCGTGAACCATACTCACGCATGGTGCTAGCAGCCTATGCTGATATACACTGTGCTACTCAGTATAAATCTGTTGATATACTTATGGGATAAATATATATCGCGTCCATGGAATATGGAATGTTGACTCCAATAGTGTCTAATACAGGTTAGAGATACTTGGCAATAGCCATATTCGCTAGTAATTCCTGATCCCCATAAGCCTTACGGACCAGAAGATAACTGTATTCGTATTGAATAGGAAGAGAACCGGTACGCTGTTAATAAATTTTAGATCAGAGGAAGAGGCTAGCTTTACAAAATTCCCTACGCATATCATCGAAATTCATAGCTATTGGAAATTGAGGAAATTCATTAATCACGTTCTGAGGTGGTCGAAAGAGGATACCTACCTCAGCCTCTGTCAACATCTCTGTGTCGTTGTAGGAGTCGCCAGCTGCGATTACACGGAAATTAAGGCAATGGAATGCCCGAATTGCCTCCCTCTTAGAATTAGGATGGCGTAAAGAATAGCTCACAACCCGATCTTCAAACACCTCCAGTCGATTACAAAATAGGGTTGGCCATCCTAGTTGACGCATCAGAAGTAATGTAAACTCATAAAAAGTATCCGATAGAATTATGACCTGAAACCGCTCCCGTAACCAGTACATAAATTCACACGCCCCTTCCAAGGGTCTCAAGTCTCTGATCGCACGCTGTAAATCAGAAAATTTTAAACTGTATTGATCAAGTAGAGTAAGACGTCTCAGCATCAACTGGTTGTAATCAGGAATATCACGGGTAGTCAACTGTAGTTCATCAATCCCGGTGTGTTCGGCTACTGTGATCCAGATCTCTGGAACGAGAACACTTTCCAGATCTAGACAGGCAAGTTCCATGTGATCCTCCCACCATCCCATGTGAGTAAGTAAAGAAAATGGATGCATGCTACATCATACACTCTGCCATACCTAGCTCTAACTATAATTCTGACCATATAGGCGGCACTTTTATTCCTGACTCTACTCTATAATTCTAACCATCAACCATATAAATCTCTTTTTTTTGAATTCAAATCGGGTAATTTTTGGCTAGATATTAGATATTTTGTATACCAATGCTGAGGGAATATGAGATTGCTGAGATGGCTTAATCAAACTGATTAGGAAGCTTCTACCACTTCACAATATTCCATCATCTGATTAAAGTTCAGATATCGATAAATTTCAGCACCTTTATCACTAATATCCCCCAAATGCTCAATATACTCCTCGAAAGTGGGAATTCTGCCTAAAAGTGCGCATACAGCTGCTAGTTCCGCTGAGCCTAGGTAAACTTTAGCTCCATTACCTAAACGATTTGGGAAGTTACGTGTCGAAGTAGAAATAACACTGGCCCCGTCCGCAACTCGTGCCTGGTTACCCATACACAGCGAGCAACCAGGCATTTCAATACGTGCTCCTACATTACCATAAGTTGCATAGTAACCCTCATTGATCAACTGTTGAGCATCCATCTTAGTTGGTGGGGATATCCATAGTCGAGTTGGAATCCTCGACTTTCCATTCAACAACTTACCAGCTGCACGGTAGTGCCCAATATTAGTCATACAGGAACCGATAAACACCTCATCAATCTTGTTACCAGCCACAGCGGACAGAACTTTCACATCATCAGGATCATTAGGACAGGCTAAAAGCGGCTCACTAATCTGGTATAGATCTATATCAATTATATCAGAGTACTCGGCGTCGGCATCTGGCTCCAGTAGAACAGGGTTATTCAGCCATGTCTCCATACTATGGATACGACGTTCTAAAGTCTTAACATCTTCATAACCATTAGCAATCATCCACTTTAGCAAAGTAATATTGCTCATTAGATACTCGATAATCGGTTCTTTATTCAGCCGCACTGTGCAACCGGAGGAAGAACGTTCAGCTGAGGAGTCAGAAAATTCAAATGCTTGTTCCACCTTTAAATCTGGTAGTCCCTCGATCTCTAGAATACGACCATTGAATACGTTCTTCTTACCTTCCTTCGCTATAGTCAGTTTACCCTTCTTGATAGCTGTATATGGAATAGCATTTACTAGGTCACGCAGTGTAATACCACGTTGCATTTGGCCCTTAAAGCGTACCAGAACTGACTCCGGCATATCTAATGGCATAGAACCAGTGGCGGCGGAAAATGCTACTAACCCTGACCCTGCTGGAAAGCTAATGCCGATAGGAAAGCGAGTATGTGAATCACCACCAGTACCAACAGTGTCTGGCAATAGCATACGATTCAGCCAGGAATGGATAATACCGTCGCCTGGACGTAAAGATACACCTCCTCGGCTGGAAATAAATTCAGGTAAGGAATGGTGAGTCTGTATATCGACCGGCTTAGGATAAGCTGCAGTATGGCAGAATGACTGCATTACCAGGTCAGCAGAGAAGCCTAAACAAGCTAGATCTTTTAGTTCGTCACGGGTCATTGGACCAGTAGTGTCCTGAGAACCAACAGTAGTCATCTTTGGTTCGCAGTAAACTCCGGGTCGTACACCGGTAACGCTACAGGCTCGGCCAACCATTTTTTGTGCTAAGGTAAATCCAGTGAAAGAAATCTGTCCCACTGTTGGTCTTCGAAAGGTAGTGATATTATGTTCTATGTGTAAAGCCTCACGCGCCCAGTCAGTTAAACTGCGACCGATGATAAGATTGATACGGCCTCCTGCTCGTACTTCGTCCAGCAGTACATCAGATCTATACAGAAAATCTGCAATTATCTCACCTTTCTTCTCAATTTTCCCTATATATGGATAGATGTCGATTATATCACCCATGTGCATGTTAGTTACGTTGCAATCAGTGATTGGTAGCGCACCGGCATCTTCCATGGTATTGAAGAAAATAGGTGCGATCTTACTACCTATACAATAACCTCCATATCTCTTGTTCGGTATATAAGGAATATCTTCTCCAGTCCACCATAACACGGAGTTAGTAGCTGATTTGCGGCTAGAGCCAGTGCCTACTACATCACCAACGTAAGCAACAGGGTATCCCTTACTTTTTAGGGATCTAATCAGTTTAAGTGGACCAAGTTTACCAATCTCATCTGGCTGGATACCGGGACGTTCCATCTTCAGCATTGATAAGGCATGTAGAGGTATATCGGGACGGCTCCAAGCGTCTGGTGCTGGAGAAAGGTCATCCGTGTTCGTTTCACCTGAAACTTTGAAGACGGTGACAGTAACTTTCTCCGGTAAACTAGCTCGACTGGTAAACCAATTGGCATCAGCCCAAGATTGTATAATTTGCTTCGCGAAAAAATTACCATTATCTGCTTTCTCTTTGACGGTGTACCTGTAATCAAACATCAGCAGTGTATAGGATAATGCATTAGCAGCAACTGGTGCGCATTCATCGTCTTCTAGTAGATCAATCAGAGGCTGAATGTTATAACCACCTATCATGGTGCCAAGCAACTCTGTAGCACGCACACGTGAAATGAGCGGTGATCTAGTTTCACCCTTAGCAACAGCAGACAAGAAAGCAGCTTTGATATAAGCAGCCTTGTCCACCCCGGCTGGGATACGGCAGGTCAGTAGATCTAGTAAAAACCTCTCTTCTCCTTCTGGCGGGGTTTTTAGTAACCTAACTAGATCTGTAGTCTGATGCGGGCTTAGCGGCAATGCTGGTATTCCAAGGGCGTTACGTTCTGCAGTGTGTTTGCGATAATTTTCGAGCACCTAAAAACCCCCTCTAATTAACTTTTGCGGTTCCCGCGAGTCGCGAGTACGGGTCGCAACAGCAGTGGTTGATAATAGGGTACAATAATTACAGACCTTGAGAATTACACAGTTAATTCAAAAATTTTACTCTATTACCGTAGAATTTTTACTAATACTCATTATTTAGGAATGGTCAGTGCTAGGAATAATGCTCCATCTTCACGTAGAATCAACACAGGGATTGGTTTATTGATCGGCAACTGCTCGATTAAATCAGAAAATTTATTGACATCACTCACATCAATATTATTAATACGAATTATGACATCCCCAGGGCGGATACCTGCTTTTGCTGCTGGCCCTTCATCAACATCCTTAACTAGAACACCAGTATTTCCTTGCTTGCGCTTTTCGAGTGGCAGTTTTTCGATCACCAGACCGAGCCGGTTATTAGTATGTGATCCAGTCATCACATTCTGTAGCTTGGATTCATCAGGCAATTGTGAGATCTGGACAGTCAGATGTCGTTCTTTGCCATCTCGAATCACAGTTAATAAGACGCTTGTACCAGGCCTTGTACGGCCAACCATCATTGGTAAGTCACTAGAATGCTGTACTGCCTGTCCATTAAAAGCGATTATGATGTCGCCAACTTTAATTCCAGAACTCTGTGCTGGACCATCTGATAGAATCTGTCCGACTAATGCACCATGCGGTTTTTCGAGTCCGAAAGATTTCCCCAATTCTGGTGTCAGAGCCTGAATTTGTATACCTAGCCAACCGCGATTAACTGTACCACTATTCTTAAGCTGATCAACTACCTCCATAGCTATATCAATCGGGATGGCGAAAGAAACGCCCTGATAGCCACCGGAACGACTGTATATTTGCGAATTGACACCTATCACCTCTCCATCTAGATTGAATAATGGCCCACCTGAGTTACCTGGATTGATGGCTGCATCGGTCTGAATGAAAGATACATAGTTGTCGCTTGGTAGGTTTCGACCCAGCGCGCTGATTATACCTTGGGTCGCGGTACTTTCGAAGCCAAATGGCGAGCCGATTGCAAGTACCCACTGACCAACCTTAGCTCTATGTACATCGCCGAATTTTACAGCAGGAAGGGTAATTTCTGTTTTGACCTTCAATAAAGCGATATCACTTCTTTCATCCTTGCCGATCAACTGGGCATTTATCTCATAGCCATCAGATAAACCAACGACTATATCTGACACATCTTCGACGACATGTGCATTAGTGACTACATAACCATCTGAGGAAATAATGAAACCAGAACCAACCGACAAGTGCTGTTCTGCAGGAATATCTGGCATTTCATCGAAAAAGTGCTTGAAATAATCGTAAAATGGACTGTTTTTAGGTAAAGTTGGATTACCGTGTTTCAGCCGCTCTTTAAAGTCTGTTTTAGTTTGAACACTGACTACCGCAGGACTGTATTGTTCAACCAGGGCAACAAAATCTGGATACTCAACTGCCCAGACTATGTTAGTCCACGGTAAGCAAAGGACGTATAGCAGCCAGAACGGCTGTTTTGAATACATGAAAATTCTCCAGTGCAATGACAATTTGTAGTATATGTCAGAATTCTAGGATAGCAGATAGCGGATACTAGGATAGCAGATAGCGGATATACATACCTAAACCGCTGTGAGATAGACCATAAGTTATTATCTTAGTTCTATGGGTAAAACTAGAAATCCATCTAAAATAATCTGAAATAAAAATTAACCAATCTTGAGGTACATCATGGTGCAAACTACTTCTACAATGCTACCACTAGGTACACCAACGTCAGATTTTAAGCTGATAGAGCCGAAAACTGGTAAGATTATATCCGTTTCTGATTTCCACGGTAGTTCAGCGTTTTTAGTGATGTTTATTTCTAATCATTGTCCATTTGTTAAACATATCCGTAGAGAATTAGCAAATTTTGCATCTGAATATCAGCCCAAGGGGTTAGCAATTGTAGCAATTTGCTCTAATGATGCTGAGCAATACCCTGATGATAATCCTGCTAGAATTGCAGAGGAAGCTAGAAACTTTTCATTTCCTTACTTGTATGATGCAAGCCAGTCTACAGCTAAAGACTATCGAGCTGCCTGTACCCCAGACATTTTTCTTTTTGACTCTAGACGTATGCTTGTTTACCGTGGTCGGTTCGACGGTAGCCGTCCTGGCAGTACTGTGCCGGTGACTGGTACTGATCTACGGGCAGCTGCGGATACGCTGTTGGCGGGTCAGCCAGTCTCAACTGAACAGAGGCCAAGCATCGGTTGCAATATCAAATGGACATCTGGTAACGAGCCAGATTACTATGTTTTATGACAGGTATGTCATGCCTAAACGAGACGAGAGATATTTTATAGTGGATAGTAGCACCAGCTACTAGAAATTAACAACCCCCATGCTATTGAATTCCGAAGGTAGTAAGAGCTTGGGATACGGGAGCAAAATTCTGAAAAGCTAGGCGATAAATTTATCTGAGGTAATTTTGTTGCCATTGAGTTTACTGTTCAATGGAGTAGATAAGATCTCCACCTGTTGCAATAGAATTAGTAGCTGACTCAAGAATTAGGTAATCGGTGAGCCGGTATTTCAGAAAAAAGGTATTGACAGAGTTGAACAGACCTATGCCATATCCAACATAAAGTTTCGGAGTTAGGTACTTACCGAGCATAAATGAGGTACCACCATGGCTAGTGTTACCTAATTCCAGAGAATCAAGGCCAACGGCATTGCCCAAATTCTTGCCGCCGGGAACACCTTTTCCAAACCCAATTGCACTAGCCGCCCCCGCCTTATCGCAACGTCCAGCATACCATTCCGTGATGCCAATTGCCACACCTCGAAGAAAACCCCAATAGAATCAGTGGCGTTTTTCGGATCGACATATGTGAATTTTAGAATGGATTTGCCTTGCCTCATGGCC
>CAIRZE010000106.1 GCA_903882995.1 uncultured Candidatus Competibacteraceae bacterium | reverse complement strand
TAACCCATTCCTGCATTTTGATAATTGCCCAGATTTCGTTGAATATCGGATGCGTTTAAATAACAGAGAAGAGCCGTATGGGCCAGAGACGAGCACCTAAAAATCCTAAACCTTATTCTACTCTTATTGATCGACTATGCTTTTTGCATACCTTATCACTCTTCTGAAATACACTTACTATCCGGTCTCAACAAGTAATACTGTTTTCTATCCCTTACCCTTTTTCTTTTTTCATTGGCCAATTAATACACATTCGCTGTAGACCTCATCAAAAACATAAGATGGGAATCAATTCTTATTCTGTCTGCATAAAATAAATCTTAGTAATAACATGTTAAATCATAAGAATTTATTTGAGTATTATGTAAACATATTAGAAGTTAATAGAGGAAAATTAGGAATATCTTGAAATCAAGAATTCCCTGTACTTTTGGATAGAGTATTTCAACCTGTAATGCTCCAACAATCAGGAAGCTTAATGACCTATCAACATATTTGTATGCCTAAAGTTGGTGAAAAAATCTTCGTTAAAGATGGAAAGTTAAAAGTTCCAAAACATCCCATCATAGGCTTTATCGAAGGTGATGGTATTGGTCCAGATATTACTAAATCTTCACTGCTGGTCTGGGATGCAGCAGTAGAAGCGGCCTATAGCGGTGACCGTAAGATTCACTGGTGTGAAATCTATCTAGGTGAAAAGGCAGCTAGTCTGTACGATGGCAACTATTTCCCTAATGAAACTTTAGAAGTAATCAAACAAATAATGGTTGCTATAAAGGGTCCTCTTACTACACCGATAGGTGGAGGTTTCCGCTCCCTGAATGTTGCTCTTCGCCAAGAGCTAGATTTATATGCCTGTGTACGTCCAATACGCTACTATGCAGGCGTACCTTCTCCGATGCGCCATCCAGAAAAAGTGGATATAGTAATCTTTCGCGAAAACACTGAAGATGTCTATGCAGGTATCGAGTATAAATCTGGTACACCAGAAAACGCTAAGATAACCAAATTCCTACGCGAAGAAATGGGTGCAAAGTTCTTCGAGGATGCTGGTATCGGTATCAAACCGATTTCACCTTTTGGTTCCAAACGACTAGTTCGAAAAGCTATTCAATATGCTATTGACCATGGTAGGGATAGCGTAACTCTGGTTCATAAAGGTAACATTATGAAATTCACGGAAGGAGCCTTTAGAAACTGGGGTTACGAAGTAGCGCGCACTGAATTCGCAGACCAAACCATAACTGAGGATGAACTTTACAGTGTATACGGTGGCAAGCAACCACCTAGCAAGGTAGTGATAAAGGACCGCATCGCTGACATCATGTTCCAGCTATTGCAACTGCGGCCTGAAGAATTTTCAGTGTTAGCTACGATGAATTTGAATGGCGATTATCTATCAGACGCGGTAGCAGCAGAAGTAGGTGGTATCGGTATCGCACCAGGTGCTAACATTGCTGACCATGTTGCTGTATTCGAAGCTACCCACGGTACTGCCCCAAAATACGCTAACCTGGATAGGGTAAACCCTGGTTCGCTGCTGTTATCAGGTGTTATGCTGCTACAGTATATTGGGTGGATCGAAGCAGCTGAGCTGATCGAGTCTGCACTGGCATGTGTGATTGCTGACAAAACTGTTACTTATGATTTCGCCAGGCAGATGACCGGAGCTACGGAGGTATCAACCAGTAAATTTTGCGAATTATTAATTACAAAGATGATAGGACAAACGCAGATTCTAAGAAAGGAAATTGAACACCGCCGCCACAATCAAGAAGAATATCGCAGGATACTAGAAGCCGCACGTGTAGCTGATCCAGTGCAAGCAATGATTGCTTCTGGGCACATGCCAACTGTCGTAGGGAATATTATGTCACCAGTGATAACTGTTAAGAGTAACGATTTAGTTAACACTGCTATGCATACTATGGTAGAGGAAGGTGTGGATGCAGTGATGGTTGAACCAGATGATAGCCTCCAATGGGGCATTATGACTGATCGTGATGTGCTAAAGAAAATTATTAGTGCTAATCTCTCTCCGGCACGCGTCAGGGTAGGCGAAGTTACCACTCGTCCGCTGGTAACAGCTAAACCTGAAATGTCACTAGCCGAAGCTGCCCAGAGGATGTCTGAAGCAAACGTCCGCCGGGTAGTAGTCGAGGCTGATGGTAATCCCATCGGCATGGTAACTGATAACGATCTGTTCCGTACTGTAGAAGTGTTTGGATGGGGGTCAGAAATTTGACCGATTCATGATCGTAACAACTGGCACATCTACGGTAACGCAACTAGCGCACCGGTGCGCCAGTTTGTTAGGCTCATTTTACATTTTAATGGAATTGTTGAGATTCAAATCCTATTCTATCAACTTTTCTATAGCTCCATATCGAGCTTGGTAAGCTTGCATATTATCTAGATATCTGGTGTAATCTGAGCACTCGCTGAGGTACTCTACTAAATCGCTAAAGTTAACAATACTGATCACATTCAATTTGTAGTTTTGTTCAATTTCCTGTACTGCTGAAAGAACACCTTGCCCCTTCTCCTGCCGATCTAGAGCTGTTAGGATACCAACAGGCCTTGCGCTGTGGGCGTTTATAATGTGTATAGTATCTCGAATTGCAGTGCCAGCAGTTATAACATCATCTATGATTAACACTCGACCTTTCAATGAGGCACCAACAATCATTCCACTATCACCATAGTCTTTGACCTCCTTACGGTTAAAACACCATGGAACATCGCGACCATATCGCTCAGCTAGGGTAACCGCGACAGTAACTACTAATGGAATACCCTTATAGGCTGGACCAAAAATGACATCGAAATCCAACTTAGAACTCAAGATTGCAGCGGAATAACATCGCCCAAGATAGCTAAGTGCGGCACCTTTGTCGAATAAACCAGAGTTGAAGAAATATGGACTGAGGCGACCAGACTTCAGCCTGAACTGACCAAATCTCAGCACACCTTGACTGATAGCAAAGGCAAGAAAATCACGTTGATAGCCTAGCATAGCCCTCACTAACCTTAGAAATTCCTAAATAACTACTAGGGTGATTGTAGCATAACCTAAAACATTGAAAGATATTTATTCCATGAGAATTATAAATTTTAACGTTAACGGTATCCGCTCAGCTGCTAGAAAAGGGTTCTTCGCTTCGTTAAATGAACAGAATGCAGATGTAATCTGCTTATAGGAGATTCGTGCCCAAAGTAAAGAATTACAGCTAGAACATCTACATCCAATCGGCTATAAATATTATTATCATGATTCTAATCGCAATGGTTAGAGCGGAGTCGTTCTTTATTCTAGGCGTGAAGCTGATGGAAATAAAAACTGGGTTAGGCTGGTTAGAATGTGACGCAGAGGGACGAGGGCTAGAAGCTAAATTTGGATCTTTCAGCATAGTCTCACTGTATCTACCCTCCGGCTCCTACAGTTAGGAAAGGCAGTCTATAAAGTTTAAATTTCTAGAACGACTGGTTGCACCTCTGCAAGCTATGCGCGCAAGTGGCCGTGATTATTTTTATGCGGGGACTGGAATATAGCTCATAAAGAAATCGATCTGAAAAACTGGCATGCAAACCGTAATCGTCCTGGATTTCTATTAGAGGAACGCGCTTGGATGGATATTTTGTTTGGAGCACTGGGCTGGGTTGATGCAATGCGCGTCGTTGACCATTGTTCTGGGAAATACACATGGTGGTCAAATCGGGGGCAATCATGGGAAAATAATGTCGGTTGGAGGATTGATTACCAAGTTGTTATACCTAGTTTAACGCATAAGATTCTTGCAGCTGCTATCTACCGTAAGCGTCGATTTTCCGACCATGCACCTTTGATTATAGATTATGATCAACCTTTCTAATGACGTTAGCCACCCTGATCAAGGGATTTTTCAGATGTTTATTAGTAGGCGGATGCTTATCGCATTGCTAATGGGATTCTCATCTGGTCTACCTATATTGCTTGCTACAGGCTCTGTATTTCAGGCTTGGTTAAAAGAATCAGGAATTGATCTCAGCACTATTGGCTTATTTGCATTAGTTGGATTGCCATATACTCTGAAGTTTTTATGGGCACCACTAATGGACTGCTTCATACCGCTTACTGCATTAGGCCGCAGACGTAGCTGGCTACTGTTGCTCCAACTAGCACTGATTATATCTATAGTTGGACTGGGATTCACAGATCCAACACAAAGTTTAACCATAGTTACTATTGCTGCATTTCTAGTGACTTTCTTCTCTGCTTCACAAGATATTGTTATTGACGCATACCGTCGAGAATCTTTAGCAGACGATGAGCAAGGCATAGGTGCATCACTCTACGTCAGTGGTTACCGAGCAGGATTGTTACTTTCATCTGGGGGTGGACTAGTCCTTGCAGATTTGATTTCATTTTCAAACGTGTATTGGATAATATCAGTAATAATGTTGATAGGCCCAATTACAACTTCATTTTGTATAGAACCACCGGCACCAGCTGGAACTCCAAGTAGCTTGCGTGAGGCAGTGTTACAACCATTCACAGATTACTTTTCACGATATGATTCTGGGAAAATCTTAATATTTGTGCTTATGTACAAGGTCGGAGAAATGATGGCTAGCCAGATGTCAATGCCATTTTATTTAGAACTCGGGTTTAGTAAGACGGAAATTGGTACCGTGGTCAAATTGTTCGGTTTTTGGGCGGCAATTATTGGCGGTATAATAGGTGGTGCTTTAATTACAAGATTGAGTCAATATCGGGCGCTGTTATTGTTCGGTATCCTACAAGCTATTGGAATGATCGGGTTAGTAATGCTAGCTAAAATCGGTCCTAACCTAATTGGGTTGGTAGTATCGGTAACTAGTGAAAATTTGTTTAGTGGTATGGCAACTACAGCTTACTTAGCATTTATATCTAACCTCACTAATAAAAAATTTACAGCGACCCAATATGCCTTTCTGAGTAGCTTGATGTGTATTCCTAGAGTTGTGTTTACCACCTCTACAGGTTATCTAGCAGAATGGCTTGGTTGGGAAGGTTTTTTCTTGTTATGTATAGCTACTACGATTCCAAGTCTATGGTTAATCACTATATTTCGGAACCATATGACGAC
>CAIRZE010000105.1 GCA_903882995.1 uncultured Candidatus Competibacteraceae bacterium | reverse complement strand
GTTGCAATGCCTCAGAAAGCGGGGCCTCAGACTCAACAGCTGGATGGGGACCAAAATAGTCTGCAACTTTACGATTTAAGTGTGGAATTAAGCGATTATCTATATCTTCAGCTGACTCTTGGCCGGACCAGGGTTATAATTATATGGAGCTGGCGAAGGGAATCGAACCCCCGACCTGCTGATTACAAATCAGCTGCTCTACCGAACTGAGCTACGCCAGCATATCCTCGCAGTATATATCTAAATTTATCAAAGACTCAAGTGAACTCGAGCCTAGGCTGTTCTAATATAATTTTTTATACCATCTAGAAAAATCATCTCAAATATTGACAACTGAAAATTTTATATCGAGAATATGCAGCTCTGTTTTGGAGGGGTTCCCGAGTGGTTAAAGGGGGCAGACTGTAAATCTGTTGGCTCAGCCTTCGAAGGTTCGAATCCTTCCCCCTCCACCAAATGGTCCAATTACACTCCTAACTACAAAGAAATACATCGAATTAATGGTGGAAAGATCTAATATTTTCTCAGCGGGTGTAGTTCAATGGTAGAACCTCAGCCTTCCAAGCTGATGGCGTGGGTTCGATTCCCATCACCCGCTCTAGGAAAATTGGCAAAAATAAATTATAAAATAATGTGTTCCTAACATAGTGTTGGCGATATTATCAATACGGTTCTTTCTATAATAGTTCTGAAGTTCTGAGCCCATATAGCTCAGTCGGTAGAGCACATCCTTGGTAAGGATGAGGTCACCAGTTCAAATCTGGTTATGGGCTTAATGCTTAAAAGATCTAAGCGTTAACGCGTTCCGAATGTCGGGCCATGAGTGATTTTGTATAGGGGAGTGCCCTGGATGTCTAAAGAAAAGTTTGAGCGTAGCAAGCCACATGTGAACGTGGGGACGATTGGTCATGTGGATCACGGTAAGACCACGCTGACGGCAGCTATCACCAAAGTGATGGCGAAGAAATTTGGAGGAGAATTCAAAGCCTATGACCAGATTGACTCGGCTCCAGAAGAGAAAGCACGTGGTATTACCATTGCCACTGCCCATGTTGAGTATCAATCGCCTCAGCGGCACTATGCCCATGTCGATTGCCCTGGGCATGCTGACTATATAAAAAACATGATTACAGGTGCCGCACAGATGGATGGTGCTGTACTAGTGGTTTCAGCTGCAGATGGCCCTATGCCACAAACTCGTGAGCATATTCTGCTGGCTCGACAAGTCGGTGTACCATATATCGTCGTTTACCTTAATAAAGCAGATATGGTTGACGATGCCGAGCTGCTGGAGTTGGTCGAAATGGAAGTACGTGAGTTGCTTTCTAATTATGACTTCCCTGGTGACGAACTGCCTATCATAACTGGTTCTGCCCTTAAAGCACTTGAAGGCGATAGCAGTGAATTGGGCGAGGCTAGTATCCACAAACTGGTGGATGCGATGGATGCATATATTCCGCAACCACAGCGCGAAATCGACAAGCCCTTTTTAATGCCTATCGAAGATGTATTCTCAATCTCCGGTCGTGGTACAGTTGTCACCGGTAGGATAGAAAGAGGGAAAATAAAGGTTGGTGAAGAAGTTGCTATCATCGGTATCCGAAATACAGTAAAGACTACCTGTACTGGGGTAGAGATGTTTCGTAAGCTTCTAGATCAAGGTGAAGCTGGAGATAACGTTGGTGTTCTACTTCGCGGTACGAAGCGTGATGAAGTAGAACGCGGACAGGTGCTTGCCAAGCCGGGTACTATCACTCCACATACTAATTTCGAAGCTGAAGTGTATATTTTAAGTAAAGAAGAAGGAGGGCGACATACACCATTCTTCAAAGGTTATCGACCACAGTTTTACTTCCGTACCACTGATGTCACGGGATCAGTCGACCTGCCAGAAGGGGTAGAGATGGTTATGCCTGGAGATAATGTAAGAATGGTAGTTAGCCTAATTTCGCCAATCGCAATGGATGAAGGTCTGCGATTCGCTATACGTGAAGGTGGCCGCACTGTCGGTGCCGGCGTCGTCGCTAAAATTATCGGGTGAATTTTTGCTATGAGGATGTAAGAGGTGTGTAGTAATATGTATTAGTTCTTTGTTTAATACAATAGGCCAGTAGCTCAATTGGTAGAGTAGCGGTCTCCAAAACCGCAGGTTGGGGGTTCGATCCCCTCCTGGCCTGCAAATTTTCTGTGGTAGATTCCTATTTTCATTTACCTGAACCTGAATAGGTGATGGAAATTTAATTTAGGCATTTATTATTAATGCAATGTCGACCTAAAGCAAGCTGCATGAATTTGACTAAACCTGAGATACAAGTTACTGCGAATCGTGGAACCGATACTTACAAGCTTTTGGCTGCAATCGCCATCTTTCTAGTAGCGTTGGTGGCTTTCTATGTTTTCTCCGATTTCTGGTTATTAGTGCGAATCTCCTGGCTACTCGTGTCGACCATACTTGCATTATCTATCGCTTTGAAAACCGGAGTTGGCTCTGAAACGTCAGAATTCATCAGAGGTGCTCGCTCAGAACTGCGCAGGGTTGTCTGGCCGACACGCTCAGAAACAATACAAAATACTCTGATTGTCGTCGCTATGGTTGTAGTGATTGGCTTATTGCTATGGTTTTTAGACTTAGTGCTGTTTTGGTTAGTTCAGCTGGTTACTGGTTAACAGGGCGATTAATACATGACGATGCGATGGTATGTGGTGCAAGCTTATTCTGGCTTTGAACAGCATGTTAAGCGCTCGTTGTTAGAACGTATCGGACGTGAGGGATTGGAGGAACGTTTTGGCCAGGTCCTTATACCAACTGAAGAAGTTGTAGAGATGCGAGATGGTCAAAAGCGTAAAAGCGATCGTAAGTTCTTCCCAGGATACGTGCTAGTACAGATGGATATGGATAATGATACTTGGCACTTAGTCCGTAACGTCCCTAAAGTACTAGGTTTCATTGGTGGTACGAGTGATAAGCCAGCTCCTATCTCAGAAAAAGAAGCGCAGAGTATTCTACAGCGGGTTCAGGAAGGGGTAGACCGTCCTAAACCTAAGGTGCTTTACGAACCTGGCGAAATGGTACGAGTGACAGATGGACCTTTCAATGATTTTGAGGGCGTAGTTGAAGAGGTTAACTATGAAAAGAGCCGCCTGCGAGTTGGCGTTATGATCTTTGGACGCACCACACCAGTGGAATTGGAATTCAGCCAGGTTCAAAAAGTTTCGCGATAACTAATCGAATTGCTAATGCTTAGTTGGTCTTTTGGTCCACACTCTGTTTGTGCAGTGGAGCCGAAGGGCGGTTGCACCCAACAGGAGTCAGTTTAGTATGGCAAAGAAAGTTACAGCATACGTTAAATTACAGGTCGCAGCTGCTAAGGCTAATCCTAGCCCACCTGTTGGGCCTGCATTAGGCCAACATGGTGTCAATATTATGGAATTCTGTAAGACATTTAACGCTCAGACGCAACACTTAGAACCAGGGTTACCCATTCCAGTCGTTATTACAGTATATAGCGATCGCAGCTTTACCTTCATAATGAAAACACCGCCGGCTTCGGTGCTATTGAAGAAAACACTTGGCCTAGCTAAGGCCAGTTCTAATCCTAATACTAAGAAGGTTGGAGTTGTCACCATATCCCAATTAGAAGAAGTTGCAAAGGTCAAGATGCCAGATCTCACCGCTGCCGATCTCGATGCTGCGGTTCGTACGATTGCCGGTAGTGCTCGTTCCATGGGCTTGGATATACAGGGAGTGTAAGCGATGGCTAAACGCTCAAAGCGTATGCGTATGATTATCGATAAACTGATTTCTGGTAAACTTTATCCTATTGGAGAAGCACTCGTACTGCTTAAGGAACTGTCTAGCGTCAGATTTCGTGAGGCTGTAGATGTTGCCATTAACTTAGGAGTCGACACTCGCAAATCCGATCAAGTTGTGCGCAGTGCTACGGTACTGCCTCATGGAACAGGTAAGAAGGTACGAGTTGCGGTATTCGCTCAGGGTGATAACGTAGAGATCGCCAGAAATGTTGGCGCTGATGTAGTTGGTTTTGAGGATCTCGCTGAATCTATAAGAGATGGTAACCTCGATTTCGACGTTGTTATTGCTACTCCGGATACAATGCGTATTGTAGGTCAACTCGGAAAGATTCTTGGCCCACGTGGTTTGATGCCGAATCCCAAGGTCGGTACAGTTACAACTGATGTAGCAGGTGCGATTAATAATGCTAAGTCAGGTCAAGTCAGATACCGAACTGACAAGGCTGGTATCATTCATTGTACTATCGGTAAGATAGATTTTCATCTAGATCAGTTACAGGATAACTTGCATGCTCTATTGCATGATCTCCAAAAACTTAAGCCTGCAACCTCTAAGGGAATCTATATTCGACGAGTTACAGTATCCACTACCATGGGTGCAGGACTAGCAATCGACCAAGCGACACTATCTTTTTGAAATAAAACGTCTCTGGTGTAAAACACCGGGGGTAACCAAAACTTTGGGCAGGCCGGGTTTCCAGCCAGCGTCAAAGACCGCAGGTGCCATTAGGCTTAATACTTATTTATTCAAGTAAGGGAAGTTCTGTGTAACCTGCGCATACGGTCAGGCCATTTCAGATAACTATTCTGGTAATGCTACCGTTTCCCTTTCTCCGTTAGTATAGTATAGCAAAGACTGAGAGGTGAGTTAATGAGTCTCCATCTGGCAGAAAAAAAGGCTGTGGTGGCTAGAGTCGCCAAAGTAGCTGCCAGTGCGCACTCCGCAATTGCCGCTGAGTATCGTGGACTGAGTGTTACCCAGATCACAAGCTTGCGGGTCAAAGCGCGGGAAACCGGCGTCTACCTGCGTGTTGTCAAGAACACTCTTGCACGGCGCGCTGTACAAGGAACCGAGTTTGAATGCCTGCGATCTAGTCTAACAGGCCCGCTGATTCTGGCATTCTCTCAGGATGACCCGAGTGCGGCGGCGCGACTGTTTAGGGAATTTCTCAAGGAAAAATCCAACGATAAACTGGTTGTCAAAGCGCTAGCGGTAGGTGGTCGAGCATTTTCAGCTGACGAGTTGGAACGTCTTGCCAGTCTGCCAACACGCGATCAGGCGATTAGCCTTCTTATGGCATGTATGAGATCGCCAATAGATAAGTTTGCGATGACACTCAAAGAAATTCCAAGCAGGCTAATGCGCACGGTCGAAGTGATCCGACAGCAGCAGAAAGAAGCTGCCTGATCTATCTAGTGAATAACAGTCTGAATTTAATGACACTGCAAGTGTTTCTCCGGGAGTAAATCCGTAATGGCCGTTTCGAAACAAGACATTCTGGATACCATTGCCAGCATGACTGTAATGGAAATCGTGGATCTAATTTCTGCTATGGAAGAAAAATTCGGCTTTAGCGCCGCTGCCGTTGTAGCTGCCGCACCTGTTGCTGTAACAGCTGCACCGGTCGAGGAAAAAACTGAGTTCGACGTGGTAATGAGTAGTTTTGGTGAAAAAAAGGTCGAAGTAATCAAAGTGGTGCGCGCTCTGACTGGCTTAGGCCTGAAGGAGGCTAAAGATCTTGTGGAAGGTGTGCCATCCATCCTTAAGGAAGGGATTCCTAAGGAAGAAGCAGAGGATATCAAGAAGAAGCTGGAAGAAGCTGGTGCTAAGATTGATATCAAGTGAGAGAAAGTCGAGACGCCCCAATTTGCAGGAATTTGCCACACATTAAGTAAATTCTGTAACGGCTGGCGACCTTTGGGCCGCTGGCCTATTCTTGCAAGAAAATTGGACAACAGGTAGAGAAGATAAAACTGTGCGATCTTTCTCAATTAGCTGTACTCCTGATTAGAGGAATCTTGATGACTTGCACTTTTACTGAAAAAAGACGCATTCGTAAAGACTTTGGCAGGCGTCCCAGCATCTTGGAGGCGCCATATCTGCTAGCGATTCAGTTAGATTCATATCGTGAGTTCCTGCAAGCTGAGATCTCACCGGGTGATCGCCGCGGAACAGGGTTGCATGCTGCATTTCGCTCTGTTTTTCCAATCGTCAGTTATTCAGGAAATGCACGTTTAGAGTACGTCAGCTACCGTATGGGAGAACCAGTCTTCGACGTACGCGAGTGCCAGTTACGTGGGTTGACTTATGCAGCTCCATTGCGGGTGCGGTTACGACTAGTTCTAATGGATAAAGATATTGAAGCTGGTACTCAAAGGGTTAAAGATATCAAGGAAACTGAAGTTTATATGGGCGAATTGCCGCTGATGACCGATAACGGCACTTTCATAATTAATGGCACAGAGCGCGTAATTGTATCCCAATTGCACCGCTCTCCCGGTGTATTTTTTGATCACGATAAAGGTAAAACACACTCTTCAGGAAAACTGCTATTCTCAGCACGCATCATCCCTTACCGTGGTTCCTGGCTCGACTTCGAATTTGATGTTAAGGATATCATGTATGCTCGAATAGACCGCCGCCGTAAGCTACCTGTTACCATCTTACTGCGTGCATTGTTCGAAGAGCCTAACTTGAATTACCCAAACGCTCGTTCTATCAACGAGTTAATTCTCGATCTATTTTTTGAAACGAATATCATTCGAACCGACGGTGAAAACTTCACTTTGGATCTAATCCCTGAACGCTTACAGGGTGATATCGCTAGTTTTGATATTGTCATTGGCAATCGAGAGCTGTTAAAAGCTGGACAACGTGTGAAGGCTAAACACGTTAATGATCTAGTTAATGCTGGAGTAAAAAGCCTACTAGTCCCAAGAGAATACTTAATCGGTAAAATACTGGCCCGCGATCTACGTAATCCTAAAACAGGAGAATTACTAACGCTAGCGAACGAAGAGCTAACACTGGAAAAGCTGGAAAGAATCCAATTAGCAGGTATTACCGAATTTCCAACACTATATGTAAATGATGTCAATCGAGGTCCATACATTGCTAATACTTTGCGTGCTGACCCAACCCGTAGCCAGTGGGAGGCTCAAGTCGAAATTTATCGGATGATGCGTCCTGGCGAGCCACCGACTAAAGATGCTGCTCAGCGCCTGCTGCACGATTTGTTTTTTTCAGCAGAGCGCTATGATCTTTCAGATGTCGGACGCATGAAATTCGACAGCCGTGTAGGCACCCGTCGGACGGCAATTCTAGGGTTTCTAACTAAGGATCATGCACCAGGTGTATTATCTATAGAGGACATCCTTGCTGTTCTCAAGGTTTTAGTCGATATCCGTAACGGTAATGGACAGGTAGATGATATTGACCATCTTGGCAATCGCCGCATCCGCTGTGTTGGAGAGATGACTGAAAACGTGTTTCGCATTGGCCTAATTAGAGTGGAGCGTGCCGTAAAGGAACGGCTTAGCTTAGCTGAAGCTGAAGGTCTAACACCGCAAGATTTGATTAATGCTAAGCCTGTAGCCGCTGCAATAAAGGAGTTTTTTGGCTCTTCACAGTTATCGCAGTTTATGGACCAGAACAACCCACTATCAGAAGTAACACACAAGCGTCGAATTTCGGCTCTTGGTCCTGGTGGTTTGACTCGTGAGCGTGCCGGTTTTGAAGTGCGTGACGTCCACACCACACATTATGGGCGGGTTTGCCCGATTGAAACGCCGGAAGGTCCAAACATCGGCTTAATTAATTCTCTAGCGGTCTACGCACGTACAAATCAGTACGGTTTCTTAGAGACACCGTACCGGCGAGTCGTAAGTGGTCAAGTTACTGATAAAATTGACTATCTTTCAGCTATTGAAGAGGGCCATTACGTAATCGCCCAGGCTAACGCTAACCTCGACGACGGAAATCGATTTATTGATGAAATTATCTCGTGCCGCTACCAAAACGAATTCATGCTTGCTATGTCGGAGCGAGTGCAATACATGGATGTTTCCCCTAAACAGATTGTTTCTGTAGCAGCAGCCCTAATTCCTTTCTTAGAACATGACGACGCCAACCGTGCCTTAATGGGTTCAAATATGCAGCGTCAAGCAGTTCCTACTTTGCGCTCCGAGAAACCATTAGTTGGCACCGGTATGGAACGGATTGTAGCACGTGATTCAGGGGTCTGTGTTATTGCTAAGCGAGGTGGAGTGGTTGATTCTGTCGATGCTAGCCGCATCGTAGTACGCGTCAATGATGATGAAACTGAAGCAGGCGAACCAGGTGTAGATATTTATAACCTGACAAAATACACACGTTCAAACCAGAATACTTGCATTAATCAGCGGCCTCTGGTTCAGGTAGGTGATAAAGCGGTGTGCGGTGATGTTCTAGCTGATGGTCCATCTACCGACATGGGTGAACTGGCACTCGGGCAAAATCTTTTGGTAGCTTTCATGCCATGGAACGGATATAACTTCGAAGATTCTATTTTGATTTCGGAGCGTGTGGTGCAAGCAGATCGCTTCACTACAATACATATTGAGGAACTATCATGCGTTGCTCGCGACACAAAGCTTGGTCCTGAAGAGATCACTGCTGACATTCCAAATGTCGGTGAGAATGCTCTTGCTCGTCTCGACGAAGCAGGTATTGTCTATATCGGTGCCGAGGTTAAAGCTAGCGATATTCTAGTTGGTAAGGTTACACCTAAGGGTGAAACACAGTTGACACCCGAAGAAAAGCTGTTGCGCGCGATTTTCGGAGAAAAAGCATCTGACGTAAAGGATACTTCTCTGCGGGTACCATCAGGGATGGATGGAACCGTGATCGATGTTAGAGTCTTTACTCGAGATGGAGTTGAAAAAGATTCTCGTGCTAGGCAGATCGAAGAGATGGAACTTAAGCGTATCCGAAAGGACCTGAATGATCAGTTACGAATTCTAGAAGATGATCTATATCAACGAATGGAGCAGATGCTGGTAGGAAAATTAGCAGAAGGCGGGCCAAATATCCTGAAAAAAGATGAATTAGTAGATATCGACTATCTAAAATGCCTACCACGCGAGCGCTGGTTCGAGATTAGGATGCAGACTGAAGAACTCAACGATCAGCTCGAAAAAATCTCTAGACAACTTAGTCAGCAGCGCAAACTCTTCGATAAGAAGTTTGAAGAAAAAAGGCGAAAATTAATGCAAGGCGACGATTTAGCACCAGGTGTGCTAAAAATGGTAAAAGTCTACCTAGCAGTCAAGCGCCGTATCCAACCAGGTGACAAAATGGCCGGTCGCCATGGCAATAAGGGCGTAGTATCAATGATTGTCCCACAAGAGGACATACCTTACCTTGAAGACGGTACCCCTATAGATATTGTATTAAATCCGTTAGGAGTTCCATCAAGAATGAACGTCGGTCAGGTCCTAGAGACCCATCTGGGCTGGGCTGCTAAAGGCTTAGGTATAAAACTGGGTCGACTATTAGAAGCGAAAGCCCAGCTCGAGGATTTACGTTCCTTCTTAGAACAAATTTACAATGGTGTCGGTGATCGGAACGTAGATTTCAATCAATTTACCCAAGATGAAATTCTCACATTGTGCCGCAATCTCCGAGAAGGAGTACCAATTGCTACTCCGGTATTTGATGGTGCAACCGAACAGGAATTGCGGGAGTTGCTACGCATGGCTGGATTACCTGAAAGTGGACAGACTGTTCTCTATGATGGACGCACCGGTGAGCCATTTGATCGTCCTGTCACAGTTGGTTATATGTACATGCTAAAGCTCAATCATTTGGTAGATGACAAAATGCATGCACGTTCTACTGGGCCATACAGCCTAGTGACACAACAACCACTTGGCGGCAAGGCGCAGTTTGGCGGCCAACGCTTTGGAGAAATGGAAGTGTGGGCACTAGAAGCATATGGCGCTTCATACACACTACAGGAGATGTTGACGGTTAAATCTGATGATGTGAATGGACGTACTAAAGTGTATAAGAATATTGTAGATGGTAACCATCGCATGGAAACTGGCATGCCTGAATCTTTCAACGTGCTGGTTAAGGAAATAAGATCGCTCGGCATCAATATGGAACTGGAAAACGATGCGCTGCCGTCGCTGCCGCGCAATGAGTGAGGTCGGATGCGCCTGCTCTCTAAAGCGGGCGAGTACCCAATCCTATGAGTGAAAGATAATGAAAGACCTGCTGAACCCTTTCAAGGCATTCGACGAGCTCGAGGATTTCGACGCCATTCGCATTGGGTTAGCTTCGCCGGAGATGATCCGTGCTTGGAGCTGCGGCGAGGTTAAGAAACCTGAAACGATAAATTATCGAACCTTTAAGCCAGAACGTGATGGTTTATTTTGTGCAAAGATTTTTGGGCCAACAAAAGATTATGAGTGTTTATGCGGTAAGTACAAGCGCCTCAAACACAGAGGTGTTGTCTGTGAGAAATGTGGTGTAGAGGTAACTTTAGCTAAAGTACGGCGGGAGCGGATGGGCCATATTGAGCTGGCATCGCCTGTTGCACATATTTGGTTCCTAAAATCTTTACCATCACGTATCGGTCTTTTGCTTGATATGACTCTCCGCGATATAGAGAGGGTGCTGTACTTTGAATCTTTCGTAGTTGTAGACGCTGGTATGACTCCGCTTGAGAAAGGGCAGTTACTAACTGACGATGCCTATCTAGAAGCAATTGAACAGTATGGTGACGACTTCGATGCACGTATGGGTGCTGAAGCGGTGCGCGAATTATTACGCGATATAGATCTAAAGCAACTTGGTAGCCAACTGCGTCAAGAAATTCTGGAGTGTAACTCTGAAACCAAGCTCAAGCGACTTTCTAAGAGACTGAAACTTATGGAGTCATTCTTGCATTCTGGTAATAAACCGGAGTGGATGGTATTAACGGTACTACCTGTTTTGCCTCCAGATCTGCGACCCTTGGTACCGCTTGATGGTGGCCGTTTCGCTACATCTGATCTGAATGACCTCTACCGTCGAGTCATCAATCGTAACAACCGACTTAAAAGGTTATTAGAACTGAATGCACCAGATATCATAGTAAGAAATGAAAAAAGGATGCTGCAGGAGGCAGTAGACTCTCTGTTGGACAATGGTCGTCGCGGAAGAGCTATTACAGGGACTAATAAACGGCCGCTTAAGTCTCTAGCTGATATGATAAAGGGGAAACAGGGCCGGTTCCGTCAGAATCTACTTGGGAAGCGCGTGGACTATTCAGGGCGTTCGGTGATTGTTGTGGGTCCCACCTTACGCCTACATCAGTGCGGTCTACCAAAGAAGATGGCCTTGGAGCTATTTAAACCTTTCATTTTTAGCAAATTACAGTACCGTAATATCCAGACTACCATAAAGGCAGCTAAGAAGATGGTCGAACGCGAGGAGCCAGCAGTATGGGATATCCTCGAAGAAGTGATCAGAGAGCATCCAGTGATGCTCAATCGAGCTCCTACCCTACATCGATTGGGAATTCAAGCATTTGAGCCAGTATTAATCGAAGGGAAGGCGATCCAGTTGCATCCTTTGGTCTGCACTGCTTTCAACGCTGACTTCGACGGTGACCAGATGGCAGTGCACGTGCCGCTATCGATCGAAGCACAGTTGGAAGCTCGTGCTTTGATGATGTCTACTAATAATATACTTAGTCCAGCGAACGGAGAACCGATCATTGTACCATCACAAGATGTGGTGCTTGGTTTATATTATCTGACTCGCGATCGGATCAATGCCCAAGGCGAAGGTATGGTGTTCGCAAATGCTCGAGAGGTCCATCGTGCCTATGAGACCCGCCAGGTAGAATTGCATGCCCGCATTGAAGTCCGCATGCAATCACAGAAGAACAGTGATGAAATTACTGCTACTACTACTAATATCAGCATGCCGGCACGCATAAAGACCACTGTAGGACGTGTTTTGCTAGCAGAAATTCTGCCAGAAGGGTTACAGTTTTCCCTAGTAAACCAAGTCTTGAATAAGAAGACTATTTCTCGATTGATCAATGAGTGCTATCGCTGCTTAGGTCTTAAGAAGACTGTGATCTTTGCTGACCAGTTAATGTATGCAGGATTTTATTACGCTACCCGTTCAGGGTCCTCTATTGGTTTTGAAGATTTTAAAATTCCCGCTGAGAAAAACGCCTTATTGGATCGGGCTGAACAGGAAGTTAAGGAAATAGACTCACAATATACTTCCGGCCTAGTGACTAAGGGTGAGCGCTATAACAAGGTAGTCGATATTTGGTCACGCACTAATGATCAGGTAGCTAGTGCCATGATGCGTAATTTGGGCAAGGAAAAAATTAGGGACCGTGAGGGAGTAATAGCCGAGCAGAACTCTTTCAACTCAGTTTTTATGATGGCAGACTCTGGTGCACGGGGTTCGGCAGCTCAGATCCGTCAACTAGCCGGTATGCGCGGACTGATGGCTAAACCTGATGGATCGATCATCGAAACACCGATCAAGGCTAATTTCCGCGAAGGATTAAGTGTTTTAGAATACTTTATTTCTACACATGGCGCTCGAAAAGGTTTGGCTGACACTGCTCTGAAAACTGCTAATTCTGGTTATCTAACAAGGCGTTTAGTAGATGTTGCCCAGGATTTGGTTGTTACTGAACCAGACTGTGGTACTAATGGAGGAATCTGGATGACTCCGGTAGTTGAAGAAGGTGATGTCAAGGAGCCTCTACGTGACAGAGTATTAGGTCGTACAGTATCGAGAGACATATTTCAGCCTGGTAATGATGATGTTGCTATTCCAGCTGGTACTCTACTCGATGAAAGATGGGTCCTGAAATTAGATGAAATGGGTATTGATAGCATCATGGTGCGTTCAGCTATTACTTGCCAAACCCGCTATGGAGTCTGTGCTGCTTGTTATGGCCGAGACCTAGCACGTGGTCATCGTGTCAACATCGGCGAGTCAGTTGGTGTGATCGCTGCTCAGTCTATCGGTGAACCTGGAACGCAATTAACTATGCGTACATTTCACATAGGTGGTGCTGCCTCCAGAACTACCGTAAATAGCAATGTCCAGACTAAATCTAAGGGCCTATTACGCTTGCATAAGATGAAAGTGGTCCAACGGTGCGATGGCCATTTAGTCGCTGTATCAAGGTCTGGTGAAATTACTCTGGTAGACGAACAAGGACGTGAGCGTGAGCGCTATAAGGTGCCCTATGGCGCTGAGCTCTCAGTAGAGGAAGGTAGCCCAGTCGAGGCTGGCCAGATAATTGCTCGCTGGGACCCATACACACACCCTATTATCACTGAGGTAGCAGGGTTCGTACGCTTTTCTGAGTTCGAAGAAGGCATTACTGTACAACGGCAAACTGATGAGATGACTGGTCTATCCAGCTTAGTAGTAATGGACCCGAAGCAGCGCGGTGCATTAGGTAAAGATAAGCGCCTTATGGTAAAGCTGGTCGATGAATATAGTAATGACCTTTTTATCCCCGGTACTAGTACTTTAGCTCAATATCCGCTACCTTCTGGTGCTATAGTTAGCCTATCTAATCATGCAGAGGTAGCAGTTGGCGATGTAATCGCGCGTATTCCACAAGAATCATCTAAAACTCGTGATATTACCGGTGGTCTACCACGCGTTGCTGACCTATTTGAAGCCCGTAAACCTAAGGAGCCGGCTATCCTAGCCGAGAAATCTGGCATAGTTGAGTTTGGTAAGGAGACTAAGGGCAAGCAGCGTTTAGTGATCCGTGATAAGAATGGTGAAGTCCTCTATGAAGATTTAATCCCGAAGTGGCGACATGTCAGTGTGTTCGACGGTGAGTATGTTGAACAGGGTGAAATGATAGCTGATGGTGAACCTAATCCGCATGATATACTACGGTTGCTTGGGGTACAGGAATTAGCGGCCTACCTTACCAATGAAATACAAGATGTATACCGGGTACAAGGTGTAAAAATAAATGATAAGCATATCGAAGTTATCGTCCGCCAGATGCTGCGTAAGGTAGAGATAATAGACCCTGGTGAAACTAGCTTCATCAAAGGTGAGCAAGTTGAGAGGACACGGGTATTAGAGGAAAACGATCAGGTTACTGCTAATGATCATTCTCCTGCATGTTGGCAGCCAATACTGCTTGGTATCACTAAAGCTTCACTGGCTACTGAGTCTTTCATATCAGCAGCTTCTTTCCAGGAAACTACCAGAGTATTAACCGAGGCAGCGGTACGTGGCTTGCGTGACGATTTACGCGGTTTGAAGGAGAATGTTATTGTTGGACGACTGATTCCAGCTGGCACTGGGCTAGCTTATCATCTGCAACGCAGGCAGAACTGGATCCCAAGCCGGCCAGTTATCGACGTAGTAAATATGTTTGAAAGTAGTGTATCTAGTAGTGAAGAGAGTAATGATAATAAAGTAGATTCTACTGCTTCTTAAAATAGCAAGTCGCAAAGAAATGCCAATATCTCATCATATATCTCATGTCTCGTCTCTGTCTCTGCCCTGCTCCAGCAGGGCCAGAGCTGTTTGCATTTTGAGGAATTTATTTCCTTTTTATGTTATTTCCATCTACAATGCCCGGTCGCTGCTGGGACAATAGCAGCCGAACCTTACCTACTGGCAAATCTTGCAGCTTACTGATCAGTGATCCACTTGGGTTAACCTTCCAAATGGATCCACATGTCAACTCTACTTGTGCACCTTCACTTACATAATCAACTTCAATCTTAACCATACAATTACCATTAGCACGATGTTCTGCTAGAATACCTGACAGATGTTTTAAACCTATCTTAAATTGTTTAGTATCAAGTTTTAAAATCAACCATCTGGCGTATGTAGCGCGAGCGCCATCCAAATCTAATATCTGTTCCACATTAAACCGCGTTTTCTGGTTAAACTCATCCCATACCAAATTACCATATATCAGCAAAATTCTATCTTCTACGATTAATTTATGGTATCTCTCATATACGTCCGGGAAAATTCGAATTTCTATACGACTCCTACCGTCATCCAAAGTTATAAACCATATACGCCCACCCCTATTGGTGTTTCGATTACGAAGGCTCACGACTAAGCCAGCAATGAGAACAGAACGGTTGTTGCTGCTAATGCCCATTTCAGAAAATTTATGGAGGCAGGTTATATTGAGAGCAGCTAGTTCTTCTGCAACTTGATTGAAAGGATGGCCAGTCAAGTAGACGCCTAAGGTTTCCTTTTCACCACGTAACCGTTCTTCCTCGCTCCACTCAGCCATGGGAATGGGAATGATATTATTCCCCAGTAGATACTTCAGGTTTATCTCTTTTGTAGCAGATAATCCGAATAGATCGTTCTGGCCAGTGGCATCATTACGGGAAAGCTGTTCAGCTTTTTGCAGCGCATCAGGTAGTTGAGCTGCTAGGGTCGCACGGTTTAGACCGAGAGTGTCGAGAGCACCAGAACGAACTAGTGCATCTAACAACCGGCGGTTCATTTTACGCAATTCCACACGTTGGCATAGATCAAAGAGATCGCCGTACAATCCACCCTTGCGCCGTTCTTCTAATAAAATTTTTATAGCTGCCTCACCAGCGCCCTTAATAGCACCCAAGCCATAACGTATTTCGGATAGTGAGCTAACTGTAAATCGATATTCAGATAAGTTAATATCCGGCAGAGCGATATTAAGCCCCAGAATACGGCATTCGTCGATCAATACAATTACCTTATCAGTCTTATCCATTTCTGAAGACAGAACTGCTGCCATAAAAGCCGCAGGGTAGTGTGCTTTCAACCAAGCTGTCTGGTAAGATACTAAGGCATAAGCTACTGAGTGAGATTTATTAAATCCATACCCTGCAAATTTTTCTATTAAATCAAAAATATAAGATGCAACTTCCAATACTACACCGCGTTCGTGCGAGCCTTTAACAAAGTTTTCGCGCTGCTTTGCCATCTCGTCAGCCTTCTTTTTACCTATCGCACGCCGAAGTAGATCAGCCCCGCCTAGGGTATAACCTGCCAGCACCTGTGCAATTTGCATCACCTGTTCTTGATAGAGAATGACTCCATAAGTTGGCTTGAGAATAGTTGATAATGCCGGATGAGGATATTCGATCCGCGCACGGCCATGCTTACGATCGATGAAATCATCCACCATTCCTGACTGTAAAGGCCCTGGCCTGAATAAGGCTACTAAAGCCACGATGTCTTCAAAGCAGTCTGGTTGCAAGCGGCGGATTAAATCCTTCATCCCTGTAGACTCTAACTGAAATACCGCTGTAGTCTGGTATCTTTTCAGTAGATTAAACGTTTCCAGATCATCTAGCGGAATTGCAGTAATATCTAGATTATACTCTACTGTGGATCGACACTTTTGGTTTATAGTCTGCACCGCCCAGTCAATAATTGTTAGCGTCCGTAACCCTAAAAAGTCGAATTTCACCAAACCAGCTGCTTCTACATCATCTTTATCGAACTGGGTAACCAGACTATTGTCCCCCTCTTCACAATAGAGGGGTGAGAAATCGGTAATATTAGAGGGAGAAATTACGACACCACCAGCATGCTTACCAACGTTTCTTGCTAAACCTTCTAACTTACGAGCTAGATCGAGCAGAGAACGCACCTCCTTATCACTTTCGTAGAGGCGTTGCAATTCCGCTTCTTGTTGGATAGCCTTACTAAGGGTGATCCCGATCTCAAATGGAATCAGTTTAGCAATGCGATCTACAAAGCCATAGGGATGACCTAACACTCTACCTACATCTCTTACTACCGCCCTAGCCGTCATACTGCCATGGGTTGCAATCTGTGCTACTCGGTCACGACCGTAACGTGCAGCAACGTACTCGATAACTAGGTCACGGCCCTCCATACAGAAATCGATGTCAAAGTCTGGCATTGATACCCGCTCTGGATTTAAAAAACGTTCAAACAATAGATCGTGGGCAAGTGGGTCAATGTCAGTAATGCCAAGAGCATAGGCTACTAGTGAGCCAGCACCTGAGCCGCGTCCAGGTCCAACTGGTACACCATGTTCGCGCGCCCATCTGACAAAATCAGCGACTATTAGAAAATAACCTGTGAAACCCATTTGAATTATGACACCCAACTCTTCTGATAAGCGCTCGTCATAAGGCTTACGAATTGAGGCGAAATTAGTAGAGGCTTGATAGAATAATCTTCTACTAATTAACCGTTTTTCTAATCCAACCCGGGCTTGATCGGAGAAATGGGCATCAGCTGTCATCCCTTCTGGTACTGGGAAAGCTGGTAGGACGCTTTTCCCTAGCTCTAGTTTTAAATTACAACGGCGTGCTATCTCTACGCTATTTTCCAGAGCTTCAGGTAAATCAGCAAATATTTCTAACATCTCAGTCGGTGTTCGTAAATATTGCTGGTCGCTGTATCGGCGTATTCTGTCTGAATTCTCTATGATTGTACCATCATGGATACATACTCGCGCCTCATGTGCTTCGAAATCACTACGTTCGAGAAAACACACTTCATTTGTTGCGACTAACGGCACTCCAATATTTATTGATAGATCTACAGCAGCATCCAAATATGCTTCCTCTTGGAAACGGCCAGTACGCTGCAATTCTAGATAAAAATGTTTAGGGAATAGATCACACCAGCCTGCTAACCACGCTCTAGCTTTATCAAGCTTTCCTCTCAACAAAGCACGCCCTAGATCGCCCTCACATCCTCCTGATAGAGCGATTAAGCCAGCAGTATTTCCAGATAACCAGTTATAGTCAATAATTGGTAAGCCTCTCTGCTGACCTTCAAGAAAACTGCGGCTGACCAATTTAGCTAAGTTACGGTATCCACCTAGATTCTTACATAACAGTACCAACCGTGCTGGCTCCTCACCAGATCTTCGCACCCATACCTCAACACCAACTATCGGCTTAATCCCAGCGCTACAAGCAGCTTTGTAAAACTTGATTAGAGCGAAAAGATTACCCATATCTGTAACTGCCACTGCAGGCATACCTACGGATAAGACTTGCTTTATGAGGCTTCCGATGCGTATTAGTCCATCGACCAGCGAATATTCAGTATGTAGGTGCAAATGCACAAACGACACAGCCATTTTAATGCATACTCAGTGTTGTATAAAAGACTACTAACTATCTGTAAATAGCAAATGAGCGCCGATGTTCAGGACATGGGCCATGGGAGCGCAAAGCTTCTAGGTGCGCTTTTGTAGGGTAGCCTTTATTGCGATAGAAGTCGTATTGTGGGTAACTATTATGTATAGCGCACAATTCTGCATCTCGTGCAACTTTGGCTAAGATTGAAGCTGCACTGATAGCCGGTACGGTAGCATCGCCTTTTACTATAGCCTCACAGGGACAATCCAGATGAGGACAGCAGTTGCCATCCACAAGAACTTTTCCCGGTAATATTCCTAATGCTGCAACTGCACGCTGCATTGCCAATAGAGATGCTTTAAGTATGTTAAGCCGATCAATTTCAGCGACTTCTGCGCGCCCGATAGCCCAAACAAGTGCCCTGATCCGTATCTCTTCAGCTAAACGCTCTCGCTCTGCTACTTTGAGCTTTTTAGAATCTGCTAAACCTACAATGTAATGAGCAGGATCAAGTACTACAGCTGCAGCAACAACCGGACCTGCTAATGGCCCACGACCAGCTTCGTCGACACCAGCAATTAAATAATTATCTATCATAGAAAGGTGGAATGTGAGTTTCTGTCATGAAAACATGAAAAGCGCGAGGTAGCCAGGCTCTCTTCTATTAGCAACCGATGATAAATCGGTAATAGTGATAACTATATTTTTTCCTCAGCACCTAAAGTTAAAAGCTAATCGCCAGTCTTATAAATTGAGCATTTAACTGCACGGAAAAGATTATTCTTTATCTAATTTACAGGACAGATATTATCTGATTTCTATTTAAAATGTCGAAGAATAATCGATAACCGTTCCATGATCCCAAGATACAGGCTCGTAGTTGTGCGAGGTCCATAGCTGCAAGAGCTTTTCGAGGCTTGCCTTTTTTAGTTTCCATATTAAATAGGGAAAGGCGGCTGCGAGACTCGTGACATCGGAGGCTAAACGACGTAATTTACTTCTAGTTTTTATCTTTACGCCTGCTTTTACCTTTGCTTTGAATATCAACAGATCTTATGAAAGAGCCAAAACGGCCGTATGATAACTGGTTAATTAAATACTAGGACTGGCAGAGGCTCAGGCTCTACTGCTACTGCATTCAGTAATGTAATTCAGTTCAGTCTTTACCACGACCGCCACCGCCACTAGGTGGAAGTATAGGTTGTGGGAAAGGCATTACGTTGTCACTACCTTCAATAGGGCGGATCTTGCTAATACCTTCACGCTCTACTTCGTCGATCCTTAGGATATAGTGTAAAGGTAGAAAAGTGCGTTGTACCCCGGAAAACTCATTTTGTAACCGCTCCTCAGCAAGATTGACGAGTACGCTAGAACGCTCGCCGAATAACAGTTCCTCAACCTCAATGAACCCATATAGTTCACCCTGATAAATACTACGTGCGTATAACTCGTACAGCTTGCCCTGGTTAATGAAAAGGATACGATAGATGCTCTTGGTAATGTTGGACATTGCAAGGCGGATTCCAGTCAGAGATAGACCAATCTATCCCGGTTTAAAAGGCGGGGAAAATCCCCAATCGAAAGTAACGCAGTATGGCAGACCGAAAAATTAATCACCTTCTATAGTGTAGCTGCTGGTATTCTGAGTTGAGATGCCGGCAGCGATCACCCGTAGGGGTCATTCCTGTAGATGTAGGTTATATGCAACTGCTACAGGGATTAGGAAGGTAAATGCTAAATTCAGGAAAATCATAGTCTTAAATTTTATTAAGCAGCTAAATTAATAGGATAAGAGATAAATCATTACATACAAAGACCGTTTCAGAAACAAGTATTAGGTATTTAGTTTTGCCAGTGTGATGTTAACACCCTAACTACTGCTATGTTCCCTAACAATCGTTCGAAAGGCCACAACACTTCACCGAGTCTTCCTCTTATAGAGGTAACAGCAGTTAATCTATAACCTCACCTCACTAAATAAATACACGAAAGAAACCTAAAATAACATCTCTCACACTAATATCATCCTTCATGTACCATCACTTTAGTAAATCGATAAAATACAGGACGTACAGCACCTCTCTTGTAGATAAACAATTTCTAATCTCCGTATCTGCATCCCAGAAAATCTATCCTTTAATTATGTAGCAGAGCTAAACAATATCAAGTCCCCGAGTCATAATACAAACAACAAAGAACACTACTTAAAAAATTTTACCATCCTCGATAGTATCAAACCCTGTAGTATATAGGACTATTCTGTTTGGCATGCTTGATTAAGCTACAATGAAACACACCCATAGATCATCCAAAATCTCTTATACTATCATTAGCCTGACTGACGCAGGTCGAGCACTATCTTACCGGTTGCTGTACCTAATACCTGAAGCGGAACACTTACATCGACCTAAACCTTTCAACAGCATTATACGTGAGCGATTTCAGAATGGGAATCGACTAATATTACTCTGTGCCATTGGCATTGCTGTACGAACTATTGCCCCGGTATTGCTGGACAAATACCATGACCCTGCAGTATTGGTTATTGATGAGCACGGTAGATTCGTGGTACCGATTTTATCAGGACATGAAGGAGGTGCTAATGAGTGGGCATGGCAACTCAGCAAATATTTGGGCGCACAGTGCATTATTACTGGAGCACAATTATATACTCGGTCAATATTGATTGCTGGTCTTGGTTGCAATCGTGGTTGTCGGGTGGAGCAGCTACTAGACTTAATCGAAAAGACTCTTACCAGCCATGGGTTACAAGTGCAAGATCTTAGCGCTCTAGCCAGTATAGACATAAAACAGAACGAGTCTGGCATGCAACTCTTATCAGAGTTCTTGAGTCTGCCAATCCATTTTTATCCAGCTGAAACACTGAGAAAATACGATGACAAGCTTAGCAAGAAGTCTGCACTCGTCTTCAGAGCAACTGGGTGTTATGGTGTTGCTGAAGCAGCAGCTTTGGCTCACGCTGAACAATTGGTTGAAAAACAATTTGCAGCAGAATTAATCATACCTAAGAAGAGTAACAGTGATGCAACCTGTGCAGTAGCACGTATCTACAGCAAAAGCGATCCACCGTAGCGAGACGTAATATCACTCCACTAGACAGTTTGTATAAAGGGAACTGGTTGTTATCCCGAGAATGATAGCACATAATGCCTAAAACTATTCTAATGAAGATGATAGATATAAGTTCTACAATAGGTATTTGATATCATATGCTTATGTTTTGGAAATTAATTTCCACAGCTTTTAGGAACTACCCGGAACTGCCCAAGGTTAGATAGTGGGAACTTATATTACCTACAGTCAGTGTACCATGGTGTCAGCTTTCAGATGAAACAATATTTTCAGTTTGGTAACATAGATCAGAGATAAATATGGTATCTCAGGGATCCCATCCAATGGGTTAGGGTGCTGAGGCTGCTCTAACTATGGAGACGAGACGAGACCATATTTATATTTTAGGTCATAGTAATCTTGAATAGAAATATGTCCAAATATCTGGCTGCTTTTTGTTGTAGATTCTTCTAATAGTAGAAGCTGCGAAAGGGTAAGACCCCATTGGTAGTTTTTATACCAACCCTCTAGGAAAGCTATAATTGCTCTACCACTGGCGTGTAGTACCATAAAAATGGGAAGGAAGGTAGCAGTCCACTTTACAGTAGCTAGAGACAAATAGCCACGATATCCTAAACTGCTGATCGATATCGCTTCAGGCAGGACGGCCACCTGCTGTCTAGTTTTTCGCTGTACATTCTTAGGCCGAAACTGTGATATCTCATTACAGGCGTTAATAAAGTGGTGGATCGCTGCGCTGCTTTTGGTTACTGTCTATACGGAGCAGTGCAGGCAAGGGCATCCCTGATTACCTATGCATATACGCCCAGGTACTTAATTTTTTATTCAGTAACTAGACCCCATACAGGTAAGAGTTGCAGCGCAGTATAGAGGAACATACGCTATTTATAGAAGAGGAGGCTACCCAAAAATATATCTATCAGATCGGGGTTTAGAAATAGAAAATTTCATTAAGGATAGTAATCCCTTATGGAAAGAAGGACACCTGTGAGTTTTGTATCATGTTCATTAGAAATATATTTAGCAAACAGCTCTTTAGTAGAGCAAAAATTTTCTATATGAAAATAAATAAGTTTTCAGTTAAGAAACTCAAATTCAAACAAACTAACTATAAATATAGCTTTGTACAAAGATTCTCATCTTCAGTACCTTGGAACCTAATTAATGCTTGGAGTAGACTCAAACACATAGCAATAAGAGTACAGCATCATGCCATATCTGGGATTTTATCAAGCTATTCAGAGGACCAATTAATGCCGAAGAAGAAAGAACCGAATGGAACCAACACAGTCACGACCACCCACACCCAAGTGACTAAAGAAGCGAAGAAACCTATCACATCCGTAGCTTCTTTTGAAAGATTAGAACCGGCCAAAACAACTATTCAGAAGACAGCAGAAAAGCCTATGATACGATCTAAGGTAGCTTTAATCCCAGATAATGATCAATCTCCACCAGCCGTGCATACTTCAATTTCTGGGTTAGCCAGAACCGTCACCGTCATTATTGCCAAATTTGATGTCGGACATGGTAACAATCTCTATATTCGCGGCGATGGCAATGGTCTCGATTGGGATAAGGGCGTATTAATGGAAAATGCAGGCGGTGATATTTGGCAGTGGACTACGACAGACACCAGTGATGGCCTTCTAGTCTTCAAACTGCTGGTTAATGATGAAACCTGGGCTCTTGGCGAAAACATGAACGCCCCATTCGGAAAAAATTCAACTTTTTATCCATCTTTCTAACTGAAATGACCAATCGGTATAGCGTCGATCATTGGCAAAGACCTGATGGTCGAGCGCTGACCAAACCATCAACCTATAATATTTCCCCCTGTAACCGCTCAAATTCAGTACGCGAACGGTATGTACAATCTTCGATAGATACACCGGTAAAATAATTGCCTGTTAGTGATAAACCACTTCCAGAGAGCGCTATATCCACTTTTCTGACTATATCTTTGTAACCGAGACGCAGTGCTGGCAAATAGTTCACCTTTGATATAGAGTTAACTTGATCTAGCATATCTCTCGGGACTCTCAACACTTTTGCAATGTAATCTAACTTTCCATCTGTATCTAAGATACCAGGGCGAAAGTGGAAAGTGAATCCTCGAAAGCTGGAATCCGGTACAGTATCTCGTGATACCATCGAATAAAATGTTACATCCCGACCGATCAAACCTGACATTTTGGGTAACTGCACTTGTTTCAAGTTTAGTACTACACCTGTGGTTTCCACCACAGCGGTATCAACTCTTGCTAAAGTAGCAGCAACGACCGGAGATATCTTGTGCAACAAACCAGATGCTATCGCTACTGGCGTTGCTAAACAGATTGCACGGGCGGTGTATTCGGCATTATCCGTTTGGACAATAAAACATTTACCATCACGCTGTATGTCTAATACCTTACTACCAAGCTTAATACAAATACCTGGGTTCTTAGATAATGAGTATACAATAGTTTGCAATCCATCTGGGAAGGTGAAACTTCGTGGTAAATCTTTTCGGTACTGGGTCCGTGGCCTACTCTGAAACAGGCTTTCTGCTGGATAATCGCTAGCAGGTTGACAAATCACTGCGTTGAAAGCTGGTTCAAACACTGCTGTGTAATTTCTTCTGCCGAGAATCCTACCATAGTAGTCAGAAACGCTACGTCCAGCCTTAATTAAAGTTAAAAATCTAAAAGGAGCTATTAATAATTCTGGTATATAGATCTGTGATGGGATGCTACGGATCTTATTATCGTGGAATATTAAAAAACTAAGCTTCGCACGCTTTTTAAAGCAACTTAGTATTTTTAGAGATTCTAGAATTGGAATCAAATTGCTGTAGGAACTGAAACAACTGTGTGCTCCAAGTTCTAACCAGAAGCCTTCGAACTTGTCGTCTGTAAAGAGATAAGAATGTATGCAACCACCAGGCCGGTTTTCCTGTTCAAGTACTAGTACCCTAAACCCTGCATCTGCCGCATATTTAGCCATGCTCAGCCCAGAAATACCAGCACCAATCACTAGAATATCGTTAATTGCCATAAGGGGGCACCTAATGAGGCAGGCTCATGCCTACTACTATACCTGCGAGAATTACTTAAACACTAACACTCTACTGATAATAAAAAAACTCCAAATACAATCCGATAATAGGCAAATGGGGCAAAACTATTATTTCCGACGTACTGCAGTAAAAATCGAACCACCGCTAATCCTCCCAGAAAAGCAGCAAAGAACCCAAATAAAAAAGCAGGAGCATCTATGATGCTAAGATTATCTAATTCCTTGAAAAGGCTGTATCCAGTTGCGGCAATCATGGTAGGAATCGCTAGCAAAAAAGAAAACTCAGTAGCTGAAAACCTCGACATACCAGTCAACATTCCACCCATGATAGTTGCTCCTGATCGCGACACACCAGGAAATAAGGATATGCTCTGAGCAATACCAACCATCAGTGCATCCATCCACGTCATTTCTATAACCGTTTTAACCTGTACCTTTGCATAACGCTCGATCAATAAAATTACGGCGCCGCCCAATATCATAGCTGCAGCCACTGTAGTCTGGTTGAAAAGATAATTTATGATCCATCCGTGTAATAGAAAACCAATGCTAGCAGCTGGTAAAAAAGCGATTGCTAGATTAGAGAATAAGCGGTATGCATATACATCTGCACTAATATTTATGTAAGCGTTACGTAATCTCTTGCCATATATAAATAACACTGATGAAACAGCACCAAGTTGTATGAATATCTCGAAAGGTGCCACCAATGGTCCGGAAAAATCTAGAAAATCTCCTACAATTATCAGGTGTCCAGTGCTGGAGATTGGTAGAAACTCTGAAACGGCTTCAACAAAACCTAGGATCAACACTTTTACCATAAAAATTACATCAAAATAAGTTAGCATGTATTTGTTTTAAACCAGGCTAATCTGGATCGCAAATTCACTACTTCACCCACAATCAACAATGCAGGAGAGTGAATATCAGATTTATGTAGTACAGCTGATAGGGTGTCAAGCGTTGCACAGTATACTTTCTGTTCTGGTGTGGTTCCCTGTTCTACTAACGCTACAGGCATACTGCCTGCTACACCATGTTCACATAGTTTTTTGCATATATGGTGTACACTTCTCAGACCCATATAAAACACTACCGTCTGCCTGGGCTGAGCCAAAACATCCCAATTTAAATCCAGATTACCATCCTTTAAATGTCCAGTGACAAACACACACGCCTGAGCATAATCTCTATGGGTTAGAGGAATGCCAGCATATGCGGCACAACCGGCAGCGGCAGTAACTCCTGGAACTACTTGAAAGTTAACTCCGGCCGCAATCAAAGTCTCAATTTCTTCCCCACCACGTCCAAAAATGAATGGATCTCCACCCTTAAGCCTCAAAACCTGTTTTCCTTGCCGTGCAAGACTTACTAGTAGTTGATTGATCTTATCTTGCGGTAAGGTGTGATGTTCTGGTTCCTTACCTACGAATATGCGTTCGACACGTGGTTCTAGTAAATCCAGGATTACAAGCGGTGTCAATCGATCATAGACAACAACATCAGCCTGTTTCATCAAAAGTAACGCTTTTAAGGTCAGCAACTCAGGATCACCTGGGCCAGCACCTACCAAAAACACTTTACCAATCTGGGGCTGATTGTTACCTACAACATCTAATGTTTCTATCATTTTTACACACAGCCAAAGATTAAGGTTATTAAATCAAGATATAATAAGAGAAGGTATTTTCAGAGCTTGCTTCGCAGATGATGTTTCTCAGCATTTATACTAACTAGTGCAAGTTCCAAACGTTGCCATGCAAGCTCAGAACCTGGCAGGCCAAATCTCAATCCTGGAGGATCAGTAAAGCATCGAACTAAGATACCGCGCCGTGCCAGTGAATCCTGCCAGAATTCACTATCCGCTAGGGGCGACCATCTAAACAGTGCAGTGCCAGTAGTTGTTAAACCTTGCATATTGAGCATATCAGCTAACCGCTTGCTTGAATGCAAAAGTGCTAACCGAGTGTGCTCTTGCCAATATCTGTCAGCTAATGCCTCTATAGCAACTGCACGGCTGGGTCCGCTTATTGTCCATGGTCCCAATTGTTCTAAAGCCTGCCCTAATATTTCTGACTCTGCTAGTATAAATCCAATACGTATACCAGCAAGTCCATAGAATTTTCCTAAAGACCGTAATATGATCAACCCAGGCTGTCCTACATGAACCGCTAAACTAGCGTTCGGTGTAGCATCTACGAATGCTTCATCTACTATCAGCCACCCACCACGCTTTGCTAACCTCCTATGCCAATCAAGCAAAATACTTGATGAAAAGCGAGTGCCGGTAGGATTATTAGGATTTACCACAATTAAAACGTTCAACCGATCTAAAGCCGCATCCAACTCACAAGCAAAAAATTTTTCCACGTTATGTCCAGCACGCTGCCAAGCATATGCATGCTCAGCATAGCTAGGATGTAATACACCAACTCTACACTGGTGCCGTCGCAGCGTAGGTAACAATTGGATTGCTGCTTGGGAACCAGCAACTGGTAACAGATGTGCTGTTCCATAGTAAGCTGATGCTGCTGTTTCTAAACCATCCTCCGGTTCAGGTAACCGCTGCCATGCAGAATCAGGAACCACAGTAACTGGCCATCCATTTGGATTGATACCGGTAGACAGATCTAGCCAATCTCCTAATGCTATCTGATAGCGTATTGCAGCTCGGCGAAGGCTACCCCCATGATCAAGCAAATAATAACCCTCTCATTAATAGTGCACTCAGCCACAAACATAATACCCGCCTTACCAAAATTATTGCACTGTCAATGTCTTCAGCATGAGGTACTGAACCTTTACCCAGTGCCGGCCTAGGTGATAATACGCCCTTGTATCTTGCAGGTCCACCTAGTTTCAAGCCAAGTGCACCTGCTCCTGTAGCCATCACTGGTCCAGCATTAGGACTCTTCCAAAATGGTGCTTGCTCCCGCCAACAACTCCATGCCAAAGCTGGATTAGAACTAATCACAACATAGCTCAAAGCCGTCAAGCGTGCTGGGAACCAGTTCAAAATATCGTCCAGCCGAGCCGCCGCCCATCCAAAATGTATATAGCGCGGTGTCCGATATCCCCACATGGCATCGAGTGTGTTAGCTAACCTATATAACACCACACCAGGTGCACCTGCCAGGATGAACCAGAACAAAGCCCCAAATATAGCATCACAACCATTTTCCAAGACAGATTCGACAGTCGCCTGACTAATCTGCTCTTCATTCAAATTATCAATATCTCGGCTAACAATCATTCCTAACAGATCGCGAGCTTGTGGTAGTTTATTAGCAAGCAGGGCGTGACCTACCGCCTCAGCATGCTCAGATAAACTACGGGCGCCAATCGAAAGGTACAACGACGCTAAGTCTACTACTAAGCCAAGCCATGATATACATGGTATTATGGAAAATAGCGATACAAAAAAAATAGCTGGGGCCAGCATTACTATCACAGCAGCTACACCGCGGATATAACGCAGGCTGGAACTAGATTCAGAAGGGCCATAGATACATGTTTCAACAAAACTTGCTATCCAACCGAAACCTACCAATGGATGCCATTTTCTGGGTGGTTCACCATAGCATTGGTCGATTAGCACCGCACTAATACACAGCAGCGCTGTTAACACATCACATAACCTCCGTTACTAGTTGATTATAAAATCAGTTGGGAATGAAAGCTATATAGTATCATTGCAAGATTATCTAAATTTATTTAACTTAACCTAACCAGAATGATGATAAATCTGTAGCGATTAAATTTGAATAAGTCAAATATTTTGTTACAGCAGGCACAACATACCAGTAAAATGATAAATACATAAAAACTAAAACCCGGTCTGCTCCTTAAAATTTAATTAATGGAAAATTATTACTTAGTAGGTGAAAGATAATATCATTTTTGATGATAATCTTCAACTTTTAAAGCTAAAGGAAATCGTTAAACAATCAATAATAACAGTGTGCAATTGCTATGAATTTTAGAACAATAATGATTCAAGGTACTACATCTGATGCTGGCAAGAGTACTATAGTTGCCGGCTTGTGTCGTATTCTGGCAAATTGCGGTGTACGCGTAGTACCATTTAAGCCACAGAACATGGCACTCAATAGTGCTGTAACCGTTGATGGTGGTGAAATTGGCCGCGCACAAGCAGTACAAGCACAAGCTGCTTTCCTGAAACCTCATACAGATATGAATCCAGTGTTGCTAAAGCCTAACACCGACACAGGTGCTCAAGTAATCATTCATGGCCGGGTATTAGCCAATATGGACGCACGTCATTATCATGAATATAAACCTGTTGCGATGCAGTATGTTTTAGAATCCTACCAAAGGTTACTAACCGCTTACGATATAGTTATCGTTGAAGGTGCTGGCAGTCCAGCAGAAATTAATCTGAGAGATAATGACATCGCGAACATGGGATTCGCCGAATCAGTAAATTGTCCTGTCTTACTGGTCGGTGACATCGAACGTGGCGGCGTCCTTGCCCACCTATATGGGACTCTTAATATGCTAGCGCCTAGCGAGCAGGCTCGAATCTCTGGGTTTATCATAAATCGTTTTCGGGGTGATATCAGCCTGCTTTCACCAGGATTAAAATGGTTAACTCAGGAGACTGATAAACCAGTACTCGGCGTCATACCATACCTACAGGGCTTACACTTAGAAGCCGAAGATTCTCTGCCACGTATGCTGGATATTACCATAAGTAGGGATATAGAGCGGCTGCGTATCGTGATCCCAGTCCTCCCAAGGATAAGCAACCATACAGACTTTGATCCATTACGCATGCATCCTCAAGTCGAGGTGGTTTGGGTACATCAGGGGGAAATTATGCCACCTGCCGATCTCATTATCCTTCCCGGTAGCAAAAGCACACGTGGCGATCTTTATCACCTGCGTAAGCAAGGTTGGGATATTGATATAAGGCGTCATTTGCGATACGGTGGCAAATTAGTTGGTATTTGCGGTGGTTTCCAAATGATGGGACACCAAATACATGATCCAAATGGACTGGAAGGAGAGCCAGGCAGCAGCCCAGGCCTTGGATTTATGGATTTTGAGACTGTATTAAAGCCAGAAAAAAAATTGCAGCTGGTCTCAGGTCAGCTAATATTCGAAAATGCTTCTGTTAATGGCTATGAGATTCATTCTGGTATCAGCACTGGGTTAGCATTAAATAAGCCTGCTGTTAAGCTTGCAGATGGTCGTTTGGATGGTGCACTGTCTGATGATGGACAACTACTAGGTACTTACTTGCATGGTTTATTTGATAATACTTCTGTAATTAATGCTGTTCTTCGCTGGGTTGGATTCTTTGCTCATGGGGATTTAGATTACTACAGAACAAAAGAGGATAGTATAGACAGAATAGCAAATGCTATCAAAGAACATCTAGATTTAGGTTTTCTAGGATCGGTTTTGGATATTGGATAGATGATTATTACCAGACAGATACATACTTCAAAACTCAATACCTTTCTGTGCCTTTATACCTTGCTCATGGTAGGGGTGTTTAATCGAAGTTATGTCACTGACCAAGTCAGCAATCCTAACTAACTCTCGCGGTGCGTGACGTCCGGTAACAACTACATGTAATCCTGACCGACGTCTAATAAGCGTCTCTAAAACCCGAGCAAGGTCAAGATAACCGTATTTCAGAACTAGATTGAGTTCATCAAGAATCACCAATTCATATCGAGGGTCACCGATCATACGTTCTGATTCATTCCAAGCACGTTTAGCAGTAATAATATCCCGTTCCCTATCCTGAGTAATCCAAGTGAATCCATCTCCAATAACTTGAAAGTCAATATTCCCAAAACGGCCAAACACAGCTTTCTCAGAGCTGTCCTGCTTCTTTTTAATGAATTGTACAATGCCAACTTGCATGTTATGCCCGATTGCGCGCAGCGCCATACCAAACGCGGCAGTGGTCTTCCCTTTGCCAGATCCAGTAAATACAATCAACAAACCCTTCGTGGAGACTGCATGTTCCTGCTTGTGTTCACAGCAAGCTTCACTGGTGGTCAAACCGGAATGATTAGAGGAAGAACTAGTGTCTAATTCTTTTTCTTTAGACTAATGGAGTCGCAAGACTTGAGATTGGAAGACCTGCACGAGAAGGTCAGAGGCCT
>CAIRZE010000104.1 GCA_903882995.1 uncultured Candidatus Competibacteraceae bacterium | reverse complement strand
TGGAAACAATTCAGAAGTATCTGTCTGGGCATTTAAATTTTATAAGAAGGCTGATCTATATTCTTCTTTTAAGGAAGGACCGATTGCTGCAAAAGACGCTTGCACTTAGGATAGGACCTCACCTCAGGGGAGGTACTAGTCCAAGTCCAGTCTTAGCCTATAACATAACTAGCTCCTGCTAGCGGAAATAGGCACGCATTCCATATGTTGAGGTAAGTATGGAGCTGGACTAACTCTTCTATTAAGAAGAATATGAACCTGGATAAGTATACCTATAGAAAGAAATAAAGCGTTTTTAAATAAAACCTTTAATTCCACAGGAGATCATGATGGTCAGCTACACCACTGAGTCCATCCGAAACATAGCTCTTGTTGGTCATGGATCAGCTGGGAAAACCACATTGGTAGAAGAAATTTTACACAACGCTGGTAAACTCCCAATATCAGGTACTATCGAGAAAGGCAACACGGTCTGTGACTTTGATCCACAAGAAAAAGTTCACCAACATTCATTAGATGCATCTCTGGTTAATTGCAACCACAATGGTGCTCATATAAATTTAATCGACACACCAGGTTTTCCAGATTTCATCTGTCGAGCTATCGCTGTACTGCCAGCTGTAGAGACAGTAGCCATCGTAATAAACGCTCAGACTGGTATTGAGTCTGGTACTAGATATATCATGGAGCTTGCTTGTGAACGTAAACAGTGCCGGATGATTATAGTTAACAAAATTGATGCAGAAAATGTTGATCTGAACAGACTGCTGGGACAAATTCAAAACTTCTTTGGCAAGGAGTGCATTCCAATTAACCTGCCTGCCACCCACTGTAGACAAGTTATTGATTGTTTTTCCAATAAAATAGGCGATAGCGATTTTTCTAGCATAACCGTCGCTCACTCTGCGCTGATAGATCAAGTAATAGAGGTAGATGAAGACTTAATGTCTCTCTATCTGGAATACGGGGCAGATCTTCATGCTGACCAACTGCATACGCCATTTAAGAAAGCACTAAGGGAAGGTCATCTAGTCCCGATCTGTTTTGTTTCATCACGCACTGGCGCAGGTATAAGAGAGTTACTTGATGTTTTCTCTAATCTCCTTCCAAATCCAAGAGAAGGTAATCCTGAACCTTTATTAAGAGGCACATTTGGACAAGACATTAATGTAGGGATGATAAATGCTACACCAAGTGTAAAATCAAATACAGTAGCCTATGTATTTAAGGTGTTAATTGATCCCTTTATTGGGAAAGTTAGTATTTTCCGCATTTACCAAGGTAAAATTAATAAGGATAGTCACTTATTCATTGGCAACAATCGTAAACCCTTTAAGGTAGGACATTTATTCCATATTCATGGTAAAGAATACGTAGAGATTACAAAAGGTATTCCAGGTGATATTTGTGCAGTTGCTAAAATAGATGAGATTAACCGTAACGCAGTGCTGCATGATTCACATGATGATGACTGTATATATCTACGACCTTTAAGATTTCCTAAACCTTTATTTGGTCTTGCTATTCGCACTGCTACTCGAGGCGATGAACAAAGACTATCTGATACCATACATAAGCTTCTAGAGGAAGACCCTTGTCTTATATTAGAACAAAATTCTCATACCAAGGAAACAGTACTACGCGGTCTGAGCAATTTTCATCTGCGTATCATGATCGAAAAAATGCAACAACGCTACAATCTACAGGTAGAAACAAAGCTGCCAAAGATTGCCTATAAGGAAACAATCAGCCAGAATGCTGAAGGTCATCATAGACATAAAAAACAAACTGGAGGTGCCGGTCAGTTCGGTGAAGTGTTCATACGCATTGAACCACTACCACGCGACACAGGCTTCGAATTCGTCAGTGCTGTAGTCGGTGGTACTATTCCAATATCTTTCCTGCCAGCTGTGGAAAAGGGTATTCGTGAGGTGTTGCAGGAAGGAGCTATTGCCGGTTATCCAATACAAGATGTGCGTGCTATTGCCTATGATGGTAAGCATCATCAAGTAGATTCCAAGGAAATTGCTTTTATCACCGCAGGTCGAGAGGCTTTTCTGGATGCTATTTTAAAAGCCAAACCTATCATTTTAGAACCAATTGTCAAATTAGAAGTAAGAACACCTGCGGAGTATGTAGGAACTATCACAGGCGATCTATCTAGTCGGCGTGGCCGCATTTCAGGTACTAAAACTGGGCAACGTGGGATGAATATTATCAATGCTCAGGTTCCACTTGCAGAACTTGAAGGATACGAGTCACAAGTAAAGTCCATGACCGGTGGCCATGGTTCTTACAGTATTGAACTGAGCCACTATGATCAGGTACCTGGTGAAGTGCAACAAAAGTTACAAGAAGCTTACAGAAAGCGGTAAGCTCTCTAAGAGTTGCTCAACAAGCCTGATTTCTCGCCGGCTTTTGTAGTAAGCTATACATAATAACTGGTATAAGTCAATTTGTTCTAAAGAGGAGAGACCAGATAATTAAATGCCAATTTGGTTTGGGATCATTTCTAATTAGGCAGCTATCCACTCCTGATAGCCAGAAGTAATCGGATAGCGCCGGTCACGACCAAAAGCCCGAGAGGTGATCTTTATTCCGGGGGCTGCTTGTCGTCTCTTGTATTCATTTGAGCTTACAAGCCTTGCTATCCTCTCTACTGTTCCCCGATCAAACCCAATGGAAATTAATTCATTAACAGACAGATCCTGTTCTATATAACCATGGAGAATAGCGTCTAAAATTTCGTATGGTGGCAAGCTGTCCCGATCAGTCTGATTCTTTCGCAATTCAGCTGAAGGTGGTCGATCAAATACACGTTGAGGAATCACTGGTGATAATCTGTTACGGTAATGCGCTAGTCGATATATCGTTGTTTTGAGTATATCTTTTATTGGAGCAAACCCTCCTGCCATATCACCATACAGGGTAGAATATCCAACAGAAGTTTCACTCTTGTTACTGGTAGTTAAGACCATCTTACCTGTTTTATTAGAAATTGCCATTAACAATAAACTCCTGCAACGAGCCTGAATGTTCTCCTCAGATATATCCTGAGGTAACCCAGCGAACACTGGCTTTAGGGTCTGTAGAAATGACTTAAACACTGGTTCAATAGGCAGAGTATGATACTTTACCCCTAATATTTTAGCTTCCAGCTCAGCATCTACATTGCTTATGTCAGCTGTATATCGTGAAGGCATCAAAACTGCTTCAACCCTTTGAGCACCCAAGGCATCCACTGCTATAACTAGTGTAAGCGCTGAATCAATACCACCAGATAGACCTATAATCACTCCCGGAAACCCGTTCTTTTCGACGTAATCTCTTACACCTAGTACTAAAGCTTGGTATATACCCTGTTCAAATCCTGGTTTCTCGGCGATATCACCCTTAATTGGTATCAACCCGGCTTCTGAGATATGGAAATCTGCTGTATATAGGCCTGTGGAGAAGAAAGGTGCCTGTCGCACCAGTGATCCGTCTGGACTGATCACCAGCGACCCTCCATCAAACACTAATTCGTCCTGACCGCCAAATAGATTTACATAAACAATTGGAACATTACTCTCTCGTACCCTCTGGCGCAAAATTTCTAGACGCTGGTCCCATTTACCAATGTGATATGGAGAAGCATTAAGATTAATGAGCAGTTGAGCCCCTGCTTTAGCCACTCTTACCACTGGCCCTGGATGCCAGATATCCTCACATATAGTTATACCAAGATGTACACCAGATACCACTACTACTAATGGCTCCTTCCCTGGTAAAAAATATCTTTTTTCATCAAAAACACTGTAATTGGGTAACAGCTGTTTATTATAGGTCGCTAATATTACTCCATCACCCATAACAACTGCAGAATTATACAAACCCTTTGATGTTGCTAGTGGACACCCAACTACTGTAACAATACCATGCATCTCACTGCATAAATGTTGCAAAATCGACTCTGCTTGTCTGATGAAACTAGGACGCAGAAGCAAATCCTCTGGTGGGTAACCAGTAAGACTCAGCTCCGGAAATACAATTAAATCAGCATGCAAGTGATCACGGGCTTGAGCAGTAGCTGTACTGATTTTCTCAGCATTCCCAGCAATATCGCCGACCAAAAAGTTTAGTTGGGCCATCACAATCCTAAAAGAGTTGGAAGAAATAGGCATATCTACATAAATTCCCATGATGAATGCTAATTAATTTAATGAATAAGGGCGCTTTCGCGCCCCTATTTGCTACAGAATCTGAATTAAATTTAATCGCAAGTTGTTGTTAACCAGGGAAAAAACTCTTCATTGCTGACCCTATATCCGCTGGAGAGCTGACAATAGTAGCACCTGCCGCTTCTAAAGCAGCGAATTTATCAGCAGCAGTTCCCTTACCGCCCATAATAATAGCACCAGCATGCCCCATCCGTTTTCCAGGTGGAGCAGTAACTCCTGCGATATATGCAACTACAGGCTTATTGATATTAACCTTAATATAATCAGCAGCTTCCTCTTCAGCACTGCCTCCTATTTCACCAACCATAACAATACCTTCAGTCTGTGGGTCATCTTTAAACAGTTTCAGTACATCTACGAAGCTCATTCCATGTATTGGATCGCCACCAATGCCGATACAGGTAGACTGCCCCAGTTTTGCTTGAGTAGTTTGATAGACTGCTTCATAGGTCAGTGTCCCAGAGCGTGAGACGATGCCGATCTTGCCAGGTATATGGATATGACCCGGCATAATACCCATTTTGCAGGCACCTGGTGTGATCAGTCCAGGACAGTTCGGACCCACTAGATAGGTATATGGGTAGTTATTCTGCAATACCGCTTTAACTTTCAGCATATCGGTAACAGGAATACCCTCAGTTATACAAGCAATCACCTTAATACCAGCATCTGCTGCTTCCAGGATCGCATCAGCTGCAAATGCCGCTGGAACGTAGATCATAGTAGCAGTTGCGCCAGTTACCTCAACTGCCTCTCGCACAGTATTAAACACAGGCCTATCGAGATGTCTAGTACCACCCTTACCTGGACTGATGCCACCAACCAGGTTGGTACCGTATGCAATAGATTGTTCCGAATGGAAGGTACCCTGCGAGCCAGTGAAGCCCTGGCAGATGACCTTAGTGTCTTTATTAATCAGAATGCTCATGGTCGTCTCGTTCTCTCTAGTCATGGAAACCGAAGTCGAAGTCTCGCCTAATTACTTAGCGGCGGCTACTGCCTTCTTAGCGGCATCAGTGAGATCATCAGCGGCCATGATATTCATACCAGATTTAGCCAGCATCTCGCGGCCTGCCTCCACGTTGGTCCCTTGTAGGCGTACTACCACTGGTAGTGTAAGGCCGACTTCCTTAACAGCAGTTATTATACCTTCAGCTATCGTGTCACAGCGCACAATACCACCGAAGATATTAACTAGGATGGCCTTAACCTTTGATGAAGATAGGATCAGCTTGAATGCTCTAGCAACGCGATCGGCAGTAGCACCACCCCCCACATCCAGGAAATTAGCAGGTTCGCCACCCTGTAATTTGATAACGTCCATAGTTGCCATTGCTAGACCGGCACCGTTGACCATACAACCGATACTGCCATCTAGAGCAACATAATTAAGCCCGATTTCATGAGCAATGTGCTCTCTCTCGTCCTCCTGCGTAGGGTCGCGCATTTCAGCAGTGTCCTTATGCCTATATAGTGCGTTGTCGTCCAAACTGATCTTTGCATCCAGGGCCATCACCTGATGGTCCTTAGTCACAATCAAAGGGTTGATCTCAACCATACTGCAATCCTTCTGAACAAAGAGGTTGTAGATACCACTCAACACGCTAACTAGTTGATCAACCTCTCTCTTACCCATACCTATACGGAACCCAAGATCACGTGCCTGATATGGCTGAATGCCAGCAATCGGATCTACAGTGAGCGTCAGTATCTTTTCAGGAGTTTTAGCTGCTACTTCTTCGATGTCGATACCGCCCTCAGAGGATCCAATCAGAACGACACGCTTTTTACTGCGATCCACTAAACAGCTCAAATAATATTCCTTAGCGATGTCGACACCGTCTTGGATAAGAAGAGCATGGACTTTAACACCTTCAGAACCTGTCTGTTTGGTGACCAGAGTTGATCCTAACATCTGTCCAGAAATTTCCTGGACATCTTGCAGGCTGCGGGCTAATTTGACTCCACCGGCCTTACCACGGCCGCCTGCGTGAACCTGGGCCTTTACTACCCAAAGCGGCCCCCCTATCTGCTTAGCCGCTTCAAGAGCCTCCTGTTGAGAGACAACCTTGATACTGCGGGGTATTGACACGCCGAATTGCTGAAGAAGTTCTTTTGCTTGGTATTCGTGCAGGTTCATGCGGATTACATCCCCCTTTTTCAGTGAGTTTACGATTGTACCCCGAAATGCTTCAATCTTCACGTCTCATATGAAACACGCCGGGGCCTAGCCATCCGAAAGCTGGCTGCTTTCTTCTAATTATAGATAGAATTACTTATTTTCGGGAAACAAGATTATCCGCAAGTTTATAAATTTTATTGTATAGCGGAAGGTTTAAATTTTAATCTAAACAGCATAATCACTTTAATTTAATTTTGCATTTTTTATGAACAGTCTGCACCTACCAGCATGCTGACACGCCAGCCTGGCCTTCACCATCACATACAAGTTTATGTATAACAAATTTTCTTCCACATTATAGGGGTCGAAAATATTTTATTGGTTGCCTCATACCGTAAAATATGGGCAACTGGTAAAGTATACAGATTTAATACAACTAAAAATCTGTTGTGAACCAGGTCAGGTATATATATTTATATCCCACAACATCATGGATGTAGGCAATAAGGGGGACTCAAAATCAGCATAAAAATATAACGCTAAGAATATCCTGATGTTGAACATCCTGATGTTTCTTACTATACACTATGCATACTCCATGCGCTGAATAGTGGTTGTCAGATAAGAAAAGGATCTCAACACTTAGACTGTATCTCTAATCTCATTATCTTAATCTTAAATATTGGATGTTTGCAGCGTCAGGAGCACCGCATTATAGCAATGGCCGATCCAATCATTATCGTTGAAGATCTTACTGACTGGAAAACTCACTTTCCGAAACTATCCGTCATTTCTGCTAAAGACTATCTATCCAAACCAGAATATTCTCTAACTGGACGTAATTTAAGAGTAATGAACCTTTGCCGCAGTTATCACCATCTGAGCGTCGGTTACTACTGTTCGCTACTGGCCGAATCACGCCACCATCGAGTTATCCCCAGCATTAGCACGTTAAATGATCTAACACGTAAGTTTATATACAGCCTTGAAATAGAAGATGTTGGAAATTATGTTCAACAAGTATTTGGGAAACCCAGGACCGGTTTCACAGCTACTGCCTTCGAGCTAGACATCTATTTCGGTCAATGCCTTATTAAGGAATTACATGAACTAGCACGACAATTATTCATTGTTTTTCGTGTACCTTTGCTACTTGTGGAATTACGCCTACAAGGCCAGTGGCATATCTCTAACATTAAGGCACTTTACCTACATTCTTTATCAAGTGAACAGGAAGAATTTTTTTTAAGTGCACTTGCAACTTATCTCAGCCGTCGCTGGCGTCAGCCTCGCGCCCGTAACAACTATCGCTATGATCTAGCTGTTCTACATAATCCCAAAGAGTCTATACCGCATTCTGACCCTAAAACTCTGCAGAAATTTATTAAGATTGGCCGCGAATGCGGAGTTAATGTCGAACTAATTGAGAAGAAAGATTATGGTCGTCTTGCAGAATTTGACGCTTTGTTTATAAGGGAGACGACCGGTACCGACCACTACACCTATCAATTTTCTAAAAAGGCAGAGAGAGAGGGAATGGTAGTCATCGACGACCCAGATTCTATCTTGAGATGTAACAATAAAGCATACCTGGACGAGCTACTGCGCAACCATCGTATCCGCACTCCGAAGACTGCCGTCTTTCACCGTGCTACTCTAGAACAAGTAGCAATTCAAATAACCTATCCAGCTATCCTGAGGATACCAGATAGATCATGTTCATGTAAAATCTTTATAGTTAAAGATCGTATCGAGCTGCTAGAAGTAGCAAATAGTTTATTCAAAGAATCTGATCTGTTGCTGACACAGGAGCTACTCCAAACTGAATTCGAATGGCGAGTTAGTATTTTGAACAGGCAACCATTATTCGTTTGCCAATGTCTTAATCCAAACGAATACTCGAAGTCTTACAGGTGTAAGGGCAAAGGGGATGTTATCCAAGAAAAGGTGGAGACACAATCTCTTCAGCTCTTCCAAATTAAGGAAACACCAGAAATCGTCATGAAGACAGCACTCAAGGCCGCAAATCTGATCGGTAACGGGCTTTACCGTGTAGATCTAAAGCAGACTACCAACGGCATCATGGTGATTGAAATAAATGATAGTCCCAGTATTGATCATAGTATCGTGGATACAGCACTGCAGGAAGATCTTTGCCGTAAGATTATCAAGGACTTCATTGGACGCTTGGATCGCAAGCGTGGTAAGTAACGATAATAGAGACAGAAATAGGGCAGGTGAAGGATAAATACTTCACCTGCCTAAGCGATTAGGCTTTTCTTGCCCAGGCTGTACACCAACCATTCGCAGAGACTAGCTTTCCCTGAAAGATCGAGCAAGGCCCGGTCGTGTCACCGGCTTTACTAGTGTAAAAAGCACAATTAGCGCATGTTGAAGTTAGATCCTTACGATCTGCTGCCTGAGTAGCGTCTGACTTATATTTCATCGCTACTGCTAGCGGATCTGTCTCGGAAATAGGATCTGCAGCAGCATTATTAAATAGCATAGTTGCGAACGGTATTGCGGTTAGTCCGATAGCAGTCAGCTTGATAAAATGACGGCGGCTGTTGTTAGGTAAATTGTTCGCCATTTGTAGATACCTCGAGAAGTTTCAAAGTTGTGTGTTTTTAGATTCACAAATTACACATTGACTAGAAGGTGTCATTCCTCGACTGCTAAATTAATTTAAAAATCCATATGTTATATCATTCACATCCTAATTTCTCCAGAAGATAGAACTAGGTAATTCTAACTAATTAGAAAACAGATTACCAAAATTCGGATAATGAAAACCATAAGAACAACAACTGTCGGAATGTCGGAACTATAGATGCTAAATATCTGATAGTTCTCCTTTTGCCAAATTTATAGCTATACTCCTGATTTGTTAGATTATTAGTAGAAGTGATCAATCTAGCAGATTTTCTTAATTTCACTGCCACTATATATGAATTAGCCAGCGTAAATAATATTTAAGACAATAAGATATTGACTGATCTAGAAAGTCTAAAAGCCCGTTTTATAAAAAGATAATAAATTGTTGAATGCAAATTTTTGAAGCCGAATCCTTAATTAATTGCCATCTTTCAGGATTAATACTTACTCAAAATCTGCAGAGTTTAAATATGGATTACTCTCTAAAATGGTTTAGGCAAGCTTGCCCATATATCAATGCCCATAGAGGTAAGACCTTCGTTGTACTGTTTGGCGGAGAAGCAGTCGAGTCTGAATATTTTCCCAGGCTCATTCACGATTTTACCCTATTACACAGTCTTGGTATTCACTTGGTATTGGTACACGGTGCCAAACCCCAAATAGAAAAGTGCTTGCACGAAGCTGGCCATAAAATGCCCTATATCAATGGTCTACGGTTGACTAATCTCGATCATATTTGCTACATACAACGAGCAGTTGGATGGGTAAGGATTTGGATTGAGTCACTTCTGTCAATGGGTATTGCTAATTCACCGATGCATGGTGCTAGATTGCGAGTTATATCTGGTAATATGATAACAGCGCAGCCATTAGGCGTCTGCAATGGTATTGATTATGGATTTACTGGAGAAGTACGACGTATAGACGATCGTGCTATCCAGCTATCTCTAGATCATGGTGCAATCGTGCTACTGTCGTCGATTGGATACTCGCCAACAGGAGAAATCTTTATCCTAAGTGAAGATGAAGTTGCGACTGCTACAGCTATAGCGCTACGTGCAGATAAGCTAATCATCTTAAGCGAAAACCCCACTGTAATAGAATCAAATGGCCGGTCAGTCCGTGAGCTCAGTCTAAGTGCTGCAGAACTGCTATTAAATCAAGGAAATAATTTAAGAGAGGAAATGGTTAACCATCTACGCAGGGCGCTGTGTGCTTGTAGAGCTGGCGTACGCAGAGTCCATCTCCTGCAACGTTGTGTGGATGGGGTCTTGTTGTTAGAACTATTCACACGCGATGGTATCGGCACACTAATTACAGAGGATATCTATGAGGGATTACGATCAGCTACTATTGATGATGTAGGTGGTATCCTGGAGCTGATACGTCCGTTGGAAGAAGATGGAACATTAGTCAGGCGCTCGCGTAAGCGTCTTGAAACAGAAATCGAGAGATTCATCCTGTTGGAACGTGATAGCACTATTATTGGGTGCATGGCGCTCTATCCGTTCCCTAGAGAACGCCTAGGTGAATTAGCTTGCGTCGCCATGCACCCACAATATCGGGACAACGGTCGAGCAGAACTATTATTGCATTATATAGAACGTCAGGCACGCAATCAAAACCTGAACCGTTTATTTGTGTTGACAACTCGCACTGCACACTGGTTCCAAGAACGTGGCTTCGAGCCAGCTAATGTCACAGATTTACCGGTTAGAAAACAGGGACTTTATAATTGGAAGCGTTGTTCAAAAGTTTTTATTAAAAACTTGGATTAATAAGCAAATATATAAGAAGATAGAAGGACAAGGTGTTATAGTCAGCATAAATATTATATTATTTATGCTATATTGACGGGCGATAGTGATAATTAAAGATAATTATCAATCTACAAACCAAGACCATAGCAATTATGGGCAAATCTGATAAATAAGTTTTACCTAATCTGGCGGAATAGGTAAAGGTCTCAGATAGTTAAGAAATATACCTCTTATGCAAAGAGAGACGGATCGTTTTCAATAAAGTTATTTTTTCCTATATACGACGGAGAAATATGATAGAATCACTGCCTGATTGAACTTATTACTATCTGATTTTAACTAGTAGTAGATAGATACTTCCTTCTATATTATGTTAAATGAAAGTGATCAGACGCTTCTAGGAGGAAGCACTAGTGCGGCTATTAAGGAATAAAATTCTAAGGCCTTTTACTCCAAAAACTATACCTACTGGTATACATCATAATAACCAAACAAGGTGCGTGCCCGTACTGGAACAGGATATCAGACCCAACTGGGATACAGGCTAAAAATAACAGGTACCTGTTTTTAATTAAGCAGCAAGGCTATCGGCAAGGACTTCCTTGCATCAGAAAATTAATCTAATCTACCATGTACAAATCTCTGGGGCAATAAACCCCTCATCTTAACAAGCACACCAGTTTTAGTATCAATGTCTCGTATTTCATATAACATAAATAAATTTTCTAACAAATATAATCAACCGATAAACGGCAAGCGTTCAAAACTTTATTTTATTCCATGGCAGGTTAGTTACATCGGTATTAACCAGCTAGGTATCATAATCAATTATGAAAATTAAAGACCAACTCGTTCAACATTATCTCTGGCTTCGCCAGTATGGGCTTAATGATTCACACAGCGGTAACGCATCAGTTAGAAACGGTGATGTATTCTGGATTACACCTACTGGCTGCTGCGCTGATCTGATCAGTAGTGGTGATCTAGTCGAATGTCAAATGGCTGGTGTTATTGGAGATAGTGCATCTCTAGATGCATGCCTACATCTAGCAGTATACCAGTCTAACCCACAAACTAGAGCTTTATTGCACTGTCACGGCCCTTATTCAGTCGCTATGACTATGGACAATGAGGAGTTTTTACCTGCTGATTTCGAAGGTCAGCTATACTTCAGCCGTGTACCAGTTTTAACTATCCCTTACGATCAATATGTGCATCGCGCGCCAATTATGGTTGCTGAGGTATTAGTAGACTATCCTATCGTCGTGGTCCGCGGACATGGAGTCTATGCATGTGCCAAGAGCACTAACTTAGCATACAAGTGGCTCTGTTCACTAGAATTATCAGCTAAAACTGCTTTCATTGCTAAACAAGCAGGCAAGATCTAAAGAAAAACTGTTTCCAACCATATCATATCTATGATGTGGGAAAACCATACAGCCTCAATATACCAAACTCTCGATATACCAACTAATTCGGCAGATAAAAACAACTCTAACTCTATAAGATGCTGCAGATATCTGCCATTCTGAGCACGATGGCGTAGTGCATGATCCCATTATGCTAGATTGCCCTCAGCAATTGGAGTAGCTCTGATACCTACACAAGGATCGTGCCGGCCTGTGGGTTATTACCTCTACCGGTTCACCTTGTAGGGTAGTAGTTAGGCCTGGTAGTCGAATGCTAGAAGTTGGCTTCAAAGAGATAATAGCAAATATATCCTGACCCGGTCGAAATCCCACCTGGGACACCACCAGAGTTGTTGCTGGTAAATCCAGATGGTATCAATGCGTCGCGATGCTCCGAACCCTTTTGCTCTATACTTGCAACCCCAGCGCCAATTTCCACTGCTTTAACAACAGCGTTGATACCCATCAATGCGTAGGGCTATATCAGCATCCAGCCTGTCGAATACAGGTTCTCCCCACAGGTATCCTAGCTACAATCTACAACAGTCACACGTGCACCTATAGAATCTCCAGACCTATGCAACAGGTCAATGAACTGCTCTATTTCTAGTATCTTATCAGGGTCTGGACAAAAAAATGGATTGTTGTTTACTTCCTCCCAGACTAGTCTGGCCGGTCGGGATAGGGCCAAGCTGGGATAGACAACCTCGAATAGTCACTCTGTAGCATTTCATCAGATATTTTTCGATGGCACTCCCTCATCGCTGTCTCACGTGCAACGCCCACCAGCTCGATAATCACGCAATCCATACTTATGATAATAGGTGTAAAATCAGCATGACCTGGACGAAAGCGGTACATGTTTTCAGAGTGGTCTTTCAAGCGTTGATTAACATCATCGATTAGCAAATCTATCGGTGTACCTGTAATCTTACCTTCAAATATCCCAGAGAGGATATGCACCTTATCCGGCTCACGGCGTTGTTTGGTATATCGACTATTACCAGGGCGACGGCGGTCTAGATCATTTTGTAAATCCATTTCAGATAAATATAGGCCAGGTGGGCAACCATCTACTATGTCCCCAAGATCTGGGGCCATGGTTACTCTCCAAAAGTAGTTACAGTAAATAATTTTCCAAAAGTATTACCTGACATGATTTAATATTCCTTGCCTACCACTGTCAAAAAATAATATGACACACCATATTACATATTAAAGGTGTTTAACTATCTAAAGATTATAATTTAATTACCAAGCAGTATCATCAACTTTATTAACAGATGGTGAATTATCTACTAGACTAAATGCAGAAACCATAATTGGGGCGTTAATTGGGGCGTTTTTAAATAGAAACCTAACGGTATAAAGGTCGAGTCACTTATTCTTAAGTAGAGTTTCCTTAACTGCCTATCGTCTATACACCAGCAGAATTACTAACAGTATTCCCACTGTCAGGATCCTAAATCCTACTCGGTTGCTTGCCTATGTTAATCGGATCCGATAGCAAATCTATATGATAGGTTTACGACTAATTTAATTAGCAGACCGCGCTACACCGGCAAACCCATAGCAGTGACTTATCAACCGTTTCATATGTCTCTACCACGATTTCTGGTACTAGTGGTTTAGTGGCAAATACGTTAATTATCAAACACAGGTGCATGAAGAACTGACTAGCTAAAGTGGAAATACTATCCAATTTTCAGATTTTACCTCTTCCGATGTTATGAATTGTCCTATTCTCTAATTCCCCCCAACGTCCATATCTGGATTCTATATCTACGTTTAGGATACGCAATTCCTCTAGCTGCTGATTAATAATCACTACATCATTTTTATAGAACGCTGGATCGGAAGTTATTGCATATAGCTCCTGCTGCCGCCTCTCCATTTCATCAATCTGTACTGGTAGAGATTCTAGTTCACGTTGCTCATTGTAACTGAGCCGTGATGGCGCCTGTTTCAAATTTTTCTGACATATGAGTAAATCTCTACTAGGCTTGGCAACATTAGGAGTCGGTGGTACCTTGCATATACAGTCGCTATAACCCCCGACATATTCGCGGATGCTACCTTCTGTACCCTCAAAAACTAGACAGCTGGTCACTACGTTGTCTAAAAAAGTTCTATCGTGGCTTACTAACAGCACAGTCCCCGTATAACCTGAAAGTAGTCCCTCAAGTAGTTGCAGAGTTTCTAAATCAAGATCGTTAGTCGGTTCATCCATAACAAGAAGGTTAGCCGATTGAGCAAACAAGCATGCTAGAGCCAGCCGGTTACGTTCCCCTCCAGACAAATATTTAACCTTTGAGCGCACTTGCTGACAGTTAAACATAAAATCGCCTAGATAACCTAGGACATGGCGATAACTGCCGTTAATCTTGATATTTTCAAGACCTCCAGCTACACTCTCAATTATAGTTTTTTCAGGGTTGAGGTGCTTACGCAACTGGTCGAGATAGGCGATTTTTAATTTTGTACCGTGCTGAACTTCGCCTTTATCTGGTGGTAAATATCCTAACAGTAGCTTTAAAAGTGTGGTTTTACCGGAACCATTTGGTCCAATTAAACC
>CAIRZE010000103.1 GCA_903882995.1 uncultured Candidatus Competibacteraceae bacterium | reverse complement strand
TTAAAGACGCTGCTAGATTACTATCAACCAGTGATCTCAATTACATTGGTTTTGTAGAAGGTGATGGAATCTTCTTGGACGAGGTGGATGTGGTAGTTTGCGATGGCTTCGTCGGCAATATCGCCCTAAAAAGCGCAGAAGGAGTAGCAAAATTGATCAGCCATTATATGGCTCAGGAATTCAAGAGAAATCTTTTAACCCGCTTGATCGGTTTGGTTACGTTACCAGGATTACGCGCCTTCCGAAGAAGGATTGATCCACGTTGTTATAATGGTGCCAGCTTGCTCGGTTTGCAGGGAATCGTTATCAAGAGCCATGGTGGTGCTGACGCTATAGCTTTCGCAAATGCTATCCAAGTTGCAAAGCTGGAAGCAGAGCAGAAAGTCCCCTGGCAGATCGATTCGCATCTAGCATCGCTTTACGCCGAGAGACAATCAACTTGAACTACTCCAGAATAATTGGAACTGGCGGCTATCTGCCGGAGAAAATACTGACCAACGCTGATCTCGAACAGATGATACACACTACAGCAGAGTGGATCGTTGAACGTACCGGTGTTGAACAACGGCATATTGCCGCCCCTGGTGAGACAACTTGCGATTTAGCTGAGCAAGCGTCACGCCGCGCGTTGGCGGCTGCAGGCATCGAGCCTAGAGATATAGATTTGATTATAATAGGGACTACAACACCAGATCATGTTTTCCCAAGCGTCGCTACTCAATTACAGCACCGGTTGGGATGCTATGGTTGCCCTGCTTTCGACGTGCAAGCTGTTTGTACAGGCTTTGTCTATTCTTTAGATATTGCTAATCGGTTTATCCGTACCGGTGCATCGCGGCATGCTCTTGTAGTAGGTGCAGATACGTTCACTCGTATCATCAATTGGCAGGACCGTGGTACTTGCATATTGTTTGGCGATGGTGCTGGCGCTGTGGTGCTAGAAGCTAGTGAGGAACCTGGCATCATCGATAGCCGGTTGCACGCTGATGGTCGCTATAAGGAATTGTTATGGGTACCAGCTGGAATATCTAGTAGCTATGATAAAACCCGAAAGAATGCAGCTTTCGTGGAAATGCGAGGTAGTGAAGTATTCAAGGTAGCTGTAACAACTCTCAAAGAAATTACCGAACAGATTCTAACTGCTAATAACATGGAAGTTTCTGACTTACACTGGTTAATTCCGCATCAAGCCAACCGCAGGATCCTCGCTGCTACTGCTAAAAGGCTAGGCCTTCCAGAACATCGGATGGTAGATTGTGTACGAATTCATGGTAATACTTCAGCTGCATCCGTACCTTTGGCTTTAGATGTGGCAGTACGTGACGGTCGTATTCAGAGGGGTGATACATTGTTACTAGAGGGGTTTGGTGGCGGGTTTACATGGGGTGTTGTTCTATTAATCTATTGAGAATAGAGGATATTTAATGATCGCGGCGCTGGATGGTGAAATAGCCTTAGTGACTGGAGCTAGTCGCGGTATCGGCCGGGTTATTGCTCGCGAGTTGGGTAAACGTGGTGCACTTGTAGTAGGTACTGCAACTACTGATTTCGGTGCTAAGGTAATTAGCCAAGATTTATGCGAACTCGGCTATAAAGGTTATGGTTTACAACTAGATGTTACTGAACAAGGATCGGTGGAAAACACCATTGAGATCATTACTTATAAATTTGGAGCACCGACTATATTGGTCAATAATGCTGGTATTACCAAAGATAATTTGCTGCTAAAGATGAAAGGAGAAGAATGGACTACCGTTATTAATACAAACCTTTCATCTGTCTACCACTTGTGTAAGGCTGTGTTGCGTGGAATGCTGAAAGCCCAAAGCGGACGCATTGTAAACATTACATCTGTTGTAGGAGCGACTGGTAACCCTGGGCAAACTAACTATGCAGCAGCTAAGGCTGGTATTATTGGGTTTACGAAATCTTTAGCACGGGAAGTTGGATCTCGCAATATTACTGTGAATGCCATAGCGCCTGGCGCTATTGATACCGATATGACTCGAGCCTTACCAGAAGAACAGCGCGATGCATTGCTTAGAATGATTCCATTACGGCGGTTAGGTAGGCCTCAAGATATTGCGGCTGCTGTTGCGTTCATAGTCTCTCCAGAAGCAACCTATATTACGGGTGAGACACTACATGTTAACGGGGGCATGTACATGTCATAATGGATGTGGTAAGTGGCTAGGATCCACTGCTGTTTGTTTTAACAATACTCCGCGGCAGTGGTCGCGGTAGTTCACAAAGAGGAAATAAATCATCATGACTGACATCAGTAATATTGAAGCCCGCGTCAAAAAGATCATTATTGAACAAATGGGGGTAAAGGAAGAGCAAGTAACCAATGAGGCCTCTTTCGTTGAGGACCTCGGAGCTGACTCATTGGACACTGTCGAATTAGTAATGGCATTAGAGGAAGAATTTGAACTTGAAATCCCCGACGAGGATGCTGAGAAGATTACTACCGTACAACAAGCAATTGATTATATTGCGACGCATCTTGGTTAAGCTGGTGTCGGTCTTAAAAGGATTTTATGTGTCTGTTACGACATAAGTGTAGAGGAAGAGGGTAGTTTTGTGGCTAAGCGGCGAGTTGTAGTAACTGGCATGGGTATTGTATCTCCGGTAGGTAATGCCGTAGAAACAGCCTGGCTAAATATTCTAGCTGGCTGCAGCGGAATCGGGGAAATTACTTCCTTCGATGTCAGCAATTATCCAGTTCGGATCGGTGGCGCGGTAAAAGATTTTCAGGTTGAAAAGTATCTGAATCCTAAAGCAGCTAAGAAGATGGATACCTTCATTCATTATGGTATCGGTGCAGCGGTACAGGCTATACAGGATTCTGGTTTGGAAATTAATGAAGCTAATTCCGAGCGAATTGGTACCTTCATCGGTTCTGGAATCGGTGGGTTGCCAGGCATCGAGGAAGGCCATTCCGTTTTTCTAAAAAGTGGTCCGAGACGTCTAACTCCATTTTTTGTACCGCGTAGTATCATAAACATGATTTCTGGGAACCTATCTATTCTTTATGGAATAAAGGGGCCGAATCTAGCTGTAGTCACAGCTTGTACTACTGGTACTCATAGTATTGGATTAGCTGGCCGGCTAATCAAATATGGAGATGCTGATGTCATGATCGCTGGAGGAGCAGAAATGGCTACAACTCCTACTGGATTGTGTGGATTTGCGGCGGCGCGTGCCCTATCAGTCCGCAATGAAGAACCACAGAAAGCTAGCAGACCTTGGGATAAGAATCGTGATGGCTTTGTATTGAGTGACGGTGCAGGAGTATTAGTATTAGAAGAATACGAACATGCAATGCAGCGCGGTGCCTACATTCATGCAGAACTAATAGGTTTTGGGATGAGTGGAGATGCATACCATATGACCATGCCATCACCGGATGGAGATGGCGCCCGGCGAGCAATGTCTTATGCACTGCGCGATGCACGTATCAACCCTAATGAAGTAAATTATGTCAACGCTCATGGCACTTCGACGCCAGCTGGAGATAAGGTCGAAAGTGATGCTATTAAGTCTGTATTCGGTACACATGCCTATCGATTGGCGATGAGTTCTACTAAGTCTATGACAGGACACTTATTGGGTGCTGCAGGTGGGATAGAAGCTATCTTTTCGATATTAGCGATACGTGATCAGGTTGCTCCTCCAACTATTAATCTAGATGATCCAGAACCAGGCTGTGATCTTAATTATGTACCGCACATTGCACAAGAACGGCGTATTAATGTTGCACTATCAAATTCATTCGGTTTCGGTGGTACCAACAGTACTATTGTGTTCCGCACTCTGGATTGAAGTGAAATGACGGAATCTTTCTCTAAAAGAGTATAATCCAGGTAGTGGCCATACCTGTGATGATATGATACCTACTGAGTATCTTTTTTTGCCTTTATAAGCTGACCTCACTGTTATTTATAGTTTATATTCAACCTTTAACAATATTTATCCTGCTAGGATCTAGTAAATTATCGAATAGTACTCGAAAATGCTGTAAGCGTTTGTATATTATATAAATATAATATTACAGTTAGTTTATATCAATAGTTACAGGAAAATCACAGTGTCCGGAAGATTCATTACAGTCGAGGGCAGTGATGGTTCTGGTAAAACCACACAAATCACATTTATACGTGAACACCTGGAACAGGTCGGGTACCGGGTAATAACTACTCGTGAGCCAGGTGGTACAGCACTGGGTGAAGACATACGCACCCTACTATTCCATCATAAAGGTATAGCTGCAACTACTGAGACCCTGTTATTGTTTGCAGCTCGTGCTGAACACTTAGAGTGTGTAGTTCTTCCAGCGCTAACTGCAGGAGATTGGGTAATCTGTGATCGCTTTACGGATGCTACTTACGCTTATCAGGGAGGTGGACGTATGTTGTGTAAGGAGTTCATTTCTGTACTAGAAGATTTGGTTCAAGGTAGTTTGCAGCCTGATTTGACGCTGTTATTTGATGTTCCAGTTGCAGTTAGCATAGAGCGGGTCAGAAAGCGCTGTGCGATGGATCGCTTTGAACAGGAAACAGTGGGATTCTTTGAGAAAGTACGCTCGATTTATCTGGATAGGGCAGCTCGGTACCATAAACGCTACCGGATTGTAAATGCTAGCCGCTCACCTGCAGAGGTAAGAATAGAGGTAGAAAATTTGCTTACTGTGTGGTTAGAGGTGCTCAATGGATGAGAAGTTGCCTTGGCATGAGAAATTGTGGCAGAAATTGCAATTGTACCTTACTAATCAGAGATTACCACACGCCCTGCTACTAGCTGGTATGGTAGGTCTGGGGAAGCTGGTTTTTGCGCGCCGTTTATCTCAGGCTTTGCTTTGTGATAATCCAGAGATTGGAGGTGACTCCTGTGGATATTGTCGAAGTTGCTGTTTATTTAGAGCTTATAGTCATCCAGATTTCATTAGAGTAAGTATAACTGGAGATAGCAAGTCAATTGGAATTGATCAAATTCGTGAGCTGGGACATTTTCTAAGCCTCACATCCAATTATGGTGGGTATAAGATAGCTTTGCTAGAAGATGTCAATAGTCTCAATATCAATGCTATTAACAGCTTATTAAAGACACTTGAGGAACCACAGGGTAATAGTCTGTTGCTACTGGTAAGTGCTCAACCAAGTAGACTACCAGCTACCATCCGTAGTCGTTGCCAGTTAATAAGTTTCAAATCTCCAATTACATCTGAAGCAATAGCTTGGTTAACGCCCCATGTTAACAGCACACTACTGGATCCTCAAATCCTACTTGAGATATCTGCTGGTGCTCCGTTAGCTGCACTGGATATTGCAAATGTGGCACGATGGAACCATCGCCACAAGTTATTTGAGAGTTACGAGCAGGTGTCAGTTGGAAAAAAAGAACCGATACAAGCAGCTGGATCTTGGATGCAAGGAGATATTAATGAAAATATTCGTTGGTTGATCAGTTGGCATACAGATATGATCAGGCTTTCAATGGTTTCTGTACCTCCCTGGCTAGTAAATCCTGACTTATGTTCCTTTCTAAAACGATTAGCGAGCAAATGGACATTAGTTAGATTGTTCGAGCGCTTAGATGCTGCTATTAGATTGCATATGCTATGTTCTACAACGCAGGTGAATGTACAACTGATGTTGGAAGTATTTTTAAGCGAAAGTGCGGCAGAAGATAGCAATTCACATTACCTAGAACCTAACTTTAGGTATTAATCTCTTATCGCTTTGCTTTTGTATATTTAGCAGCGATATAAATAAATAAGGAGATTTTTGCACATTCTCAGTGTGGTAAAGCCATCTATACTGGAACGAATTATTGATTTTCTTGAAAACACATAAGCTCTCTGGAGAGAATGACATGCTGGTGGATTCACATTGTCATCTAGACCGAATCAAATTTGCATATGGTTCAGGAGGAATCGCTGCAATGCTGGATGTTGCTGCTGCTAATAGTGTCACGCGTATGTTAAGCGTGGCAACAGATTTGGAACATTGGGCATCACTAGCTAGCATGACAGAGCCTTATCCACAAGTTGCTTTATCAGTAGGAGTACATCCCAACGAAGATAGCGTTCGAGCACCGACTGTAGCGTCATTAGTAGCTCTTGGCAGGGAGCAGCGAGTTGTTGCAATTGGTGAAACTGGACTAGATTATTACTATGGCAGTGGTAGTAGTATGCAACGCCAGGAGATCTGGTTCCGTATTCATATTGCCGCGGCACGTGAGCTTGGTAAGCCACTTATTGTGCACACTCGTAATGCTCGCACGGACACCCTCCGTATTTTGAGGGACGAAGGTGCAGCTGAGATTGGTGGAGTAATACACTGCTTTACTGAAGATTGGGAAATGGCAACACAATTGCTAGCCCTAGGATTTTACATATCTTTTTCCGGGATCGTTACATTCAAAAATGTAAAACAGATTCATGATGTTGTCAGACAAATGCCGGCTGAAAGGATACTTGTGGAAACTGATTCACCATATCTAACTCCGATTCCACATCGTGGCAAACCTAATAATCCAGCCTGGGTGAGGTATATTGCTGATTACATTGCGAATTTACGCGGTGAATCACTAGACCAGGTAGCTAATTTTACCAACGCCAACTACAGTAGACTATTTAGCCTACCTCTGGAAGAGATAATGTGAAACAAATAGAGATATGTGAGTGGATACGCCGTTGCTTGCACTCAACACACCAAGTTGGAGAAATAACAGAAGATCAAGACGCTGGTAAGTTGTGTACAATTCTTGTACCAGCAGCGGTGCTAGTACCATTGATCGAACGGTCTGGTGTCTGCACCATACTCTTAACCCAGCGCACGGCCCATTTAGAGAATCATGCTGGACAAATTAGCTTCCCGGGCGGACGAGTAGAGGATAAAGATGCTAGCCCAATCGATACCGCATTGCGTGAAACAGAGGAAGAAATCGGACTTAAAAGAAATGATATAACTGATATCTTAGGATGTTTAGATTTATACCAAACAGTAACTGGTTTCTTGGTTACACCAGTGGTCGGATTTATAACTACCCCTTTTAAACTTGTGATAGATGCTTTTGAAGTGCAAGAAACTTTTGAAATACCTCTAGATTTTATTCTCGATGTCCGAAATCACGAGCGTCACAGCATAACACAAGATGGGCGAACTCGGCATTTTTATGTTATTAACTACGAGCGACGCTATATTTGGGGTGCGACCGCTGCTATGCTGATCAACTTCGCACAGCGGCTAAGAGCAACCCCACTCTAGATTCTAGTTCAGCCATCAGACAATAATTCAAGAGCGTCTCGGCTATATCTGACGTGTCTACAAAGAATAAAAATAACATCTATACAATTTATACATACAATTAGTCTTAACAGCTGTAAATGACGCTTATATCACAATCCTGAGTCAATTCAGACACGAACACAATAATTTAAGTGCTTGATTCTTGAACAACTCAACTCTTAGTAGGAGTCTAAATTGTGTACTGTGTTAATTATAAGCTTCTAATGGATTTAGCTAGCCTTTCAGCTTTTCATTTTTAGAAGAGACTTAATAGCTGAAGAAGTAGTAACCTCACCCTCACCTCGATAAGCTTCGTGGTTATTCTCTATATCATCGAGCTTGTAGAGATAGTTAACCATCATACCTGATGATTGATCAATGCCTTTTTTAGAGATATCAGCCAACCAATTAAGACGTTCAATACGTGCACCATTCGAGAGATGGAAGTGGGCAACACGATCATAGGCTGTTCCACTTTCACGCTTTTCTTTAGCTAAATAAAGCGCACATAACCGCTGTAATGGTTGCTTCAACGCTTTTGTTAAGTCCGCATTCTGTCGCCAATCTGTTAGTTGTAGCAATGCCTTTAAAGAAGCTGGCTCATTGATACCGATGGCAGTTGCTAATGCTTTACGTTCTACAGGGAGTAACAGTTCAGTCTCAATAGCCTTACCCTGTTGTTGGCTAAATTTAGTATCTAACCAACTACGAAAACCAGGAATAGGTGACAAGGTAGCAAAAGTCTTGAGGTTCCTGAACTCTGCTATTAGTTCGTCTACAACGCGCTTAATCAGAAAATTTCCGAAACTAATACCACTCAATCCCTCATGAGCATTAGAAATAGAGTAGAAAATGGCGGTGTCAGCCTCATTAGGTTCGAGTACAGGTGCTGTTTCATCGAGCAACGTATGGATATTGTCAGAAATACCGTTAACCAAAGCAACCTGGACAAGTATAAGTGGTTCATTGGGCATACGCGGATGAAAAAAAGCGAAACAGCGTCTATCGGCACTGAGACGATTCTTTAGGTCATCCCAGCTTTTTATTGGATGAACGGCCTCGTAAACTATCATTTTCTCGAGCAAAGACGCAGGCGAGTTCCATGTAATACGCCGCAGTTCAAGGAACCCTACATCAAACCATGATACGAGGAGCGATAACAAATCGCGTTCCAGAGATGCCAGTTCCTGGTCGTCATTTCGCCATTCTAGTAGCTCAGCCCGTAAATCTACCAAAAAATGAAAACCTTCTGGCAGGGCATTAAGCTGTGCTAATAGTCGCCCCCTTGGGGGTTGTAAAATTTGGCGCAATACCCGTTCTGCCTTATTACGCTCCTCCACATTGTCAACTACCTGCTGTAGTTCAGATACTGCTTTATCCATCGCGTCCCGGTCAATATCGAATTCAGTAGCAAGAATCCTCAAGAATCTCTTACGGCCTTTAGCATTCAGGGCTAAATAAATTCGCCCTAGATTGGCTGCTCTGGCGCGTGCTGATACTTCACCACCCCGAGCCTCTAGGCAGTCACGCATCTTTGATTTTAGCGCATCCGCATCCTTTTCAGGTAAGTTTGGGTTAGAAGCAGTTGAAAGCAAACCACCGTGCCAATCTGCTACCTCACGCCAAGCTTCGCGAATATTATGCATGGTACGGTTCAATAAGCTGTCGCGTGTGGCGACTTCAGGCTCTCTGATTTTGAGTTCGTTCATGGTGAAGATACCTGGATTGGAACGGTACAGTAACCAGCACTCAGGTGTACGAGCTGCAGCAGCAGGCTGTTTTCCTCTAAGTGTAGGCCAGCTTGAGCTAAATGCTCTATGTCACCACTTTATCCTAAAATGAGAATCATAATTCAGCTATAAAAGACTATTTATGAATACGAAGAAACACTAAAAGACAACAACTAGCACCGACTCTAATATTCACAATCACAGCAGTGTAATCATTAGAGAAACATTGTAGATATTCTACCTTTCCCCAGGATGGGTATGGCACTCGAAAATGTGCATGGAACTAGCAAGAAATTGTTGTATGGAATAGTCTTACTGTTCTTTAAAAAGCCTCTTCTGGCAAGGACATGATTAATGCGTTGCCGCTACTATATTTAACCGAGTCGCGTAGGGCTCCAGCTTTAGGCAGTATGTGTTCAAAGTAGAATCTTGCAGTAATCTGTTTATTTTTATGAAAAAAAACATCTTGCCCTATCGACAGGTAGTATTGTGATATTAGTGCCGCACGAGCCATTTGCCAGGCGCTGCAGACATATCCTGCCAGCATCAAGTAATCAAATGATACTACCATTCTTGCATCTATATCAGGATTTCCCAGCATCCATTCTGTGGCATCAGCCAGAGCTCTTGCTCCCCGGTAGAGGCCGTTACGGATTACAATCAATTCATCTCCTCCAGAAACTCTAGATAATTCTGCAACTGTTATATTAATATCAGCAATTAGGCAGCGCATGGCTGAACCTTGATCTATGTTCAATTTGCGTCCGACTAGATCAAAGGCCTGGATACCTGTTGTACCTTCATAAATGGTAGCTATGCGGGAATCCCGCAAATGCTGGCAAGCACCGGTCTCTTCTATAAAACCCATTCCACCATAAACCTGTACACCTAATGATGCGACTTCTATACCAATTTCAGTTGACCAACCTTTAACAACTGGAATCAGCAGATCAACCAGAGCTCGGTACTTTTGGAGCCTTGAAGTATCAAGGCTATATCGCGCGAGATCTAGATATTTAGCTAGAGTGTAAGCTAAAGCACGCATTGCTTCGTTCTGTGCTTTCATAACCATCAACATCCGCCTGACATCCGGGTGATGAATAATAGTTACACGACTACCACTGCTAACGCCGATTGGTCTGCCTTGGACTCGGTCCTTTGCGTATTCACGAGCGCCCTGATAAGCACGTTCACCAATAGCTACCCCCTGTACACCGATCTTAAATCGAGCAGAATTCATCATGATAAACATAGATGTTATGCCTTTGTTTTCCTCTCCGATCAGATAACCAATAGCACCATCTTTGTCACCAAAAGCCATTATACAAGTAGGGCTAGCGTGAATACCTAATTTTCGTTCAAGAGATATAGCATGTACATCATTTCTTATTCCTAGAGAGCCATCAGAATTCACTAGAAATTTAGGCACAATGAATAAAGAAATCCCCTTAATACCTGGAGGTGCGTTCTGGATACGGGCTAGCACTAGGTGGATAGTATTCTCAGTCATATTATGTTCTCCCCAAGTTATGAAGATCTTCTGACCGAAAATACGATAATGATCGCCTTCCGGCACCGCACGGGTGCGTATCGCAGACAAATCAGAACCAGCATGAGATTCAGTGAGGTTCATTGTCCCAGTCCACTCACCACTAACCATCTTTGGCAGGTATAATGCTTTCTGTTCCTCAGAGCCAACTCGGCCGATCGCCTCTATTGCACCATTGTTTAACATTGGGCATAGAGCAAACGCCATATTGGCAGAGTTCCACATTTCCTGGGTTGCGACATTTAGTAGCTCTGGTAAACCTTGACCACCATATTCCACGTCACAGACTAGGCTATTCCAGCCACCTTCGATAAATTTCCAGTAGGCATTTCTAAAACCATCTGGAGTAACAACACCCTCTGAGCTGATACAAGATCCTTGTACATCTCCTGAATGATTGAGTGGTGCTAGGATTGTAGAAGCTAGTTTCGCAGCCTCCTCTAGTATTGCCTCTACTAATTCAGTCCCGATGTTACTCTTGGAGAAAGCAGGTAGAGATAGAATTTCAGATATTTCAGCTATCTCATTTATAACAAATATCATTTCTCGAACTGGAGCAGTATAGGCAGTCATAATATATCATAAACAGATGGAGGCAAAATTTGGCGCCACCTTAGCAGCGCCAGAGCAGTATTTATTTATCTAGAAGCTAAATTATCCAGTTCTTTTGCCAGCTCGGGCATAGCAACAAACAAGTCAGCTACTAACCCGTAATCAGCTACTTGAAAGATCGGTGCTTCCTCATCGTTATTGATAGCACCGATCACCTTGCTGTCTTTCATACCAGCTAAATGTTGGATAGCTCCGGAGATTCCTACAGCTATGTACAACTCAGGTGCAACCACTTTACCAGTCTGTCCGACCTGATAGTCATTGGGCGCGAAGCCTGCATCTACAGCAGCACGAGATGCACCAATTGCTGCTCCAAGTTTGTCTGCCACATCTTCCAGCAATTTAAAATTTTCACCTTTACCCATACCGCGACCACCAGAAACGACAACACGAGCAGCGGTCAACTCAGGTCTATCTGACTTAGTTAATTGCTGACTGAAGAAATTGGAAATACCAAGGTCTGCTACTGGAATGATGCTTTCAATACTACCTAATCCTCCTTCTATAGTTGCAGCTGAAAAAGCGGTACAGCGTACTGTGATGATTTTAATCGGGTCTTTAGATTTAACGGTTGCGAGTACGTTTCCAGCATAAATAGGACGCACAAAAGTGTCAGCACTTTCCACTCTCATGATATCTGATATTTGTGCAACATCAAGCATAGCAGCAACACGAGGCAATATGTTTTTGCCGTTAGCAGTAGCAGGAGCAAGGATATGTGTATAGTCGCTGGCAATGTTTAATATCAATGCGGACACATTTTCAGCTAGTTGACGAGCGTAGTGGGGTGCATCAGCAACCAGTACTCTGCTTACACTACCGATCTTCAAAACAGATTCGCCTACAGCATAGCAACCTTGGCCAGCTACCAGTACGGTAATGTCATGACCGATCTGCTCAGCAGCAGTAATAGTGTTTAGAGTCTCCACCTTCAGTGCGATGTTATCGTGTTCGGCAATAACCAAAATACTCATGATACTATACCCGGTGCGTTAGATTACTTGAGCTTCTCTGTGCAACTTGTCGACTAGTGCAGCGACGGTATCGACTTTGATGCCAGCTTGACGCTTAGGTGGCTCCTGAACTTTCAGTGTCATCAGTCTCGGTGTGATATCTACACCTAAATCTGTTGATTTTAATATTTCTAGAACTTTCTTCTTTGCTTTCATGATATTAGGTAACTTAACAAAGCGCGGTTCATTCAAGCGCAAGTCAGTAGTAATGACTGCAGGCAAATTAAGAGTCAAGGTCTCAAGACCCCCATCAATCTCACGTGTGACATTAACCGAGTAATCACCGAGCTCAACCTTCGATGCGAAGGTGCCTTGTGGCCAGCTAAGTAAAGCTGCCAGCATCTGGCCTGTCTGATTAGCATCATCATCGATAGACTGCTTGCCCAATATCACGAGATTTGGTTGTTCCCTTTCTACTATGGATTTGAGGATCTTAGCAACTGCTAAAGGTTGTAGTTCAATTTCGTTCTCCTCCACTAGAATTCCTCGATCAGCTCCCATAGCCAAAGCTGTACGGAGAGTTTCCTGACAAGCGCTCACACCTATAGATACAGCCACAATTTCCCTTACCTTTCCTGCCTCCTGGAGCCGAATAGCTTCTTCAACCGCTATTTCATCGAATGGGTTCATAGACATCTTGACGTTAGCAGTTTCTACGCCGGAATAGTCGGCTTTTACCCTTACCTTAACGTTGTAATCAACCGCGCGCTTAACGGCAACTAATATTTTCATCTGTATACCTTATTTTAGGATTGCTCGCACTTTGGTAATTTTCGCTTGTACTTTGGCGCAAGCTGACGGTAAGCTCATAAGCAGTGATAAGCTCTATTGCCTACTACTTGGGTTAATCACACTACTACTCGTATTATGCCACCCTGAAGATGATAACACTGATTGGTGATTTTATTGAAACCATGCACACTAAACCTAAGTGGATCATAGTACTTAGACTATGATTGAGATGTAATCTATTTGTTATTCGCTGAATGAGTACCGAGAGACATGGCTACTTTCTTTCTTAGATTTAAAGCCATGCAATTGCGAACTTAACCATTAAATTATCAATTTTTAATCCTCTTTAGCATACATAAATTTTGGTAAAATCTAAAATGAGAGTAGCACGGCCTATCCAGCAATTTCCTATTATCTAAAATAATACTAGGTGAAAGATTTTGTAAAAACATTGTAAAGATACCCCATCATTCTGTACAGGACTGTATCAGAAAGAAAGGTGAGCCTAGTCTAGTAGTAGTAGCTGCAGATAATTATTGATCAGAAGTCAGATCAGTAAGTGAGTGAGTAGGACTAAAATTAAGGCAGCAGCCAAGTCGATAGCAACTTCTGCCAGAAAGTAAAGGTAAGATGTTTGAAAAATCTGCCTCCATGCAATTGTTCAACATTCAATGTTCTCATCATAGCGAATTTTAGGTCTATTGAATTACTAGTCCTAAATTCTAGTAGTTAAATGTGCTCTTATGCCACCAAAAAATTATATAGGGATTTATATTGAGATTTTATACACAAATAGGCAAAAAGCAGGTGCTCTTCTTCTCTAGTCTTGTTGATAAACATCTAGAGTAAAAAATAGCTATCCGCAATATCAGAGCACCTTTATTATTTCTGCTGCATGATTAGCACAATCCGGTTTATCTATAATGTGCGCGATGTGTCCGCTCTCATCAATAACGAATGTGATGCGTTTAGCTACCATAAGCGGGATTTTCGTCAAACCATAACCACCACCTATTAGACTACTTTCGCCTACCGCTCCGTAAGCCCTAGATAAATCGGCATTGATATCAGCTATCAATGGGAAGTTGATGTTATATTTTTTGGTAAATCGTTGATATGAGGCAATATCTTGAGTGGAGACTCCAAGAATAGCTCCTCCTTTATCCTGAATCTCTATATTGGAGTCGCGCAGTGAGCAATCTTGCCTTGTACAACTAGGGGTATCATCCATTGGATAAAAGTACAATATTAACCTGATACCGAGGTAATCAGACAGCCTTACTTATAGTAGCTGTGAATATAGGAGCTGGATCGCCGACTTTTAATTTCATTGAAATACTCTACAGGTGTTACATTTTATCCGATCAGCATAAGGATATAGTCTACTGTTGGGTATGCCGAAAAAATTTCGGGGTCTGTTCAATTTCTTATATCTAGATCTAGCTATTGTGGGTCAATTATCCATCACTAGGGTTTTAACCTGTCATTGGTGATATCATGCTTCGACAACCCGCTCGATCCAAGATAACAGGTATGCTGCCACTGTTTGCCAGTTCGATTCCAACATCATTGCGTGTGCCATATTGGGAAAGATATGGCATTCTGAATTGTAAAATTTAGCAGTTCCTAGAACTAGAGTTGGCGAGACTAGGACATCATGCTGTGCACCAAGAACTAGAAAAGGTATTTGCATCTGTTTTTGTTTCTGATCCAGCCGTAATGGATTTAATCCCATCATGTCAATCGAGACAGCACGAGATTCAGATTGTGTATAGCGGGAAAATTTATGTAGGTTTCCCGTTGGTATGTCTGAAGAAAAAAGAAGACGACGCATCATATCCGTAGAGCTACAATCCGGGCCCAGAACTGATAGTATTACCATTTGATTAAACAAGAATGGATGCAGCATCGCCATATATAAGTTAGAGAATAGCAAACCATATGGTGGTACAGATGCCATCAGCACCACACCAGAAATAGTAGGAGACTTTTCCAAATATTTCTGTACCACCATTCCACCCATCGAATGCCCAATCAATACTGGTGGTTGTGGCATGTTTTCAGTAGCTTGCGCTAAATCGTTTACGTAATCTGCTAATCGCCAACTATGCAAACTCTCATGGCCATCGCTATTGCCATGCCCACGTAGACTTAACGCATGCGCTGCATAACCATTCTTAGCGTAGAATTTTAAAAAATATTCGTCCCAAACTCGGGCATCTGTAAAAGATCCATGTAAGAACAACAATGGTGGAAATTTTGGTGTAGTATCAGGATAGCGGCTGACTATATTCAATTTCATGATAGGATTCCTATCAATCGTGGTGGGGAGAGTTGTTTTGTTTATATGCTGCATGATGATGCGAATCAGTAGTCAGTCTGTAACCATATTCCTGGGTTTGGTGAAAAATCAATAGGACATAGCTTAATAACTGAATTAGGGTTTACATTATTTATATAGGGTTAAGAGATATAGTATCGGACCTATTTACAATTTAATACTCTCTCAAAATTAATAGTGACTTTCTCACAAAAATTTCCAGATAGTTGTCGCTCTTAGTTTATACATGAACATTTCATGTGTATAGATACCCTGATCCTAATTAAAGTGTCGATATTGAGTTTTGTGTTTTGAAAAAATCTCGTGTAAACATTGACAACTGTATTCTTATTAGAGTGCATCGGCCTTGGTATGTTATGTTTGAGACATACATAGTACCTTGCCACGCGTAAGTGAAGAGCTAAAGATATAAAAATCTAGTAGATATATAGAGTTACATATTTTTTATCTCCCACTATACAGCAGGCAAGTGATCTACTTTCTGCAGTGCAATGCGCAATAGATTCGGCTAATTTGAGGCACCGCCATGCGAATTGTTCAAGAAACTCTGACATTTGATGATGTTTTGTTACTACCAGCATATTCCGCGGTGCTGCCAAAGGACATAAACTTAAAGACAAGATTAACAAACATTATTAACCTTAACATCCCACTAATCTCAGCAGCGATGGATACCGTAACTGAATCCCGTCTAGCTATTTCCTTAGCCCAAGAGGGTGGTATCGGCATTATCCATAAGAATATGCCAGTCGAGAAACAGGCTCAGGAAGTACGCCGGGTTAAAAAATATGAAAGCGGTGTCATCAATGACCCTATAGTGACTACATCGAACACCAGTATCCGTGAGGTAGTAGCGTTGACCCGTGCTCACCATATTTCTGGTGTACCAGTAGTAGCAGGTGAAAATTTGGTCGGCATTGTTACTAGCCGCGATCTCCGATTTGAACACAACATGGATGCACCAGTTAGTGCGATCATGACCCCAAAGGGACGTCTCGTAACCGTAAGAGAGGGTGCTAACCGTGAGGAAATCGTCAGCCTTCTGCACAAACATCGGATCGAGAAAGTGTTGGTAGTTAATGAGCACTTTCAACTACGTGGCATGATCACTGTTAAGGACATCCAAAAGTCTAGCGATTTTCCTAATGCCTGTAAAGACGAGTGGGGCCGGCTGCGAGTCGGGGCAGCTGTTGGTACCGGTGGTGATACTAAAGAAAGGATTCTAGCTCTAGTTGGTTCTGATGTTGATGTAATAGTAGTGGATACGGCTCACGGCCATTCTAGAAACGTTCTAGAACAGGTAAGTTGGATAAAGAGTAGGTATCCACAAGTACAGGTTATTGGTGGAAATATAGCAACTGCTGCGGCAGCACTTGATCTTGTAGAATCAGGTGCGGACGCTGTAAAAGTTGGAATTGGACCAGGTTCCATATGTACCACGCGTATCATTGCTGGTGTTGGTGTACCACAAATCAGTGCTATCTCCAATGTTGCTGAAGCACTGCAAGATTGTAATGTGCCAATCATTGCAGATGGTGGTATCCGATATTCTGGTGATCTAGCGAAGGCGATTGCTGCCGGTGCGTATACTGTAATGATTGGTGGGTTATTTGCTGGTACAGAAGAGGCACCTGGCGAAGTAGAGCTGTTCCAGGGACGTTCCTACAAGTCCTATAGAGGTATGGGTTCTATAGGTGCGATGACTCAAAAATATGGCTCCAGCGATCGCTATTTTCAGGAGGGAAGCGCAGTTGAAAAATTGGTTCCAGAAGGTATTGAAGGTCGTGTACCCTATAAAGGAAGTGTACTAGCGATAATTAATCAGTTGATGGGAGGGTTACGCTCTAGTATGGGTTATGTTGGATGCCAGGATATTAGAGACATGCGTGTCAAACCGGTGTTTACCAGGGTAACCTTTGCTGGCATACGAGAAAGCCACGTCCATGATGTCACTATTACCAAAGAATCACCGAATTACCGGACCGACTAAAATATAACTGCTTTGTTACTTTGACAAGTATCTTTGACAAATATCTGCCTAAGGGAATAGGAAACTGGTGAAAATGCTATGGCACTGCTGGATATTCATTTCAACCGGATCTTGATCCTTGATTTCGGTTCTCAATACACTCAGTTGATTGCCCGTACAGTTCGCAAAATCGGGGTCTACTGTGAAATCCACTCCTATGACACTGACCCAGTGGTGCTTTGCTCTTTTCGTCCGCATGGGATTATCTTATCCGGTAGTCCAGAATCTACTACTGTGCGAGACGGACCACGTGTTCCACAGGAACTGTTCGATCTACAAGTGCCATTGCTTGGTATTTGCTACGGCATGCAAGTCATGGCCCTGCAACTTGGTGGCCTAGTAGAGTCATCTGATCGACGTGAATTCGGTTATGCTCAAGTGTTGACTTACACCAACTCAGATTTGCTACGCGATATTGAGGATCAAGTTAGCGCAGAAGGTTATAGTCTCTTGGATGTTTGGATGAGTCACGGTGACCAGGTTACTATCTTACCATTTGGGTTCACTCGCATAGCGAGTACATTAAACTGTCCTATTGCTGGTATGTCTAGAGAGGAAAAGCATTGGTATGGATTACAATTTCACCCGGAAGTCTCACATACTCATCAGGGTGAGCTTATTATTCGCCGCTTCGTGCTGGATATTTGTGGTTGTGAGCCTTTGTGGACAATCAGTAACATTATTGAGGATAATATAGCTGACATCCGTACCAAAGTTGGCAATGATAAAGTTTTATTAGGACTCTCTGGCGGAGTGGATTCTTCCGTAGTTGCAGCTATTTTGCATAGGGCAATTCATAATAAACTCATATGCATATTTGTAGATACAGGGCTACTCCGACTAGGTGAAGGTGACCAAGTTATGAGTACCTTTGACAAACATCTTGGTATAAAGGTCATTCGAATAAATGCTGGAAACAGGTTCCTATCTGCCCTATCTGGTATCACTGAACCTGAGGAAAAGCGTAAAATAATAGGTAAGTTGTTCATAAAAATATTTGAGGAGGAAGCGGAAAAACTTTGTAACATTAAATGGCTAGCACAGGGTACTATATATCCTGACGTGATCGAGTCAGCTGGGATGGCGACAGGTAAGGCACATGTTATAAAATCTCATCACAATGTTGGTGGTTTACCCGAGGCTATGCATATGAAGCTGATCGAACCGCTGAGAGAGTTATTCAAGGACGAGGTCAGACAACTAGGTGTTGAACTAGGGTTGCCTATTGAGATGATTTACCGTCATCCGTTCCCTGGTCCTGGGTTAGCTGTACGTATCCTTGGTGAGGTGCGTAAAGAATATATTACTCTGCTACAGAGGGCTGATCATGTACTAATTGAGGAACTACATAGAAAAAATTTATACAATAAAACTAGTCAGGCGTTTGTAGTATTCCTACCTGTTAAATCTGTTGGAGTAATGGGGGATGAGCGTTATTACGATTTTGTAATCGCCCTACGTGCAGTAGAGACTGTAGATTTCATGACTGCAAAGTGGGTACACTTACCTTATGAATTTTTAGATTTAGTATCTAGGCGTATTATCAATGAAATACCTGGGATTTCTCGAGTAGTCTATGATATATCTAGCAAACCGCCAGCGACTATAGAGTGGGAATGAGAAGCATCTTTCAAATTCTAGAAGAGCTAGCCGATATGCTTTTACTTTTTTAGATACCTATTTTAGATCAAAAGATTGATAGATTTCTCAAATAAATGTGATCTGTATTGGATGCAAGAAGCCTTGAAATTAGCCCGTATTGGGGCAAGTATCGGAGAAGTGCCTGTTGGTGCTGTATTGGTAGTAGGACATGAGATAATAGGAGCTGGCTGGAACCAGCCTATCAGTTCTACTGATCCTACTGCACATGCTGAAGTGGTAGCTTTACGGTCATCTGCAGCCAATACTGGTAACTATCGCTTATCAGAAAGTACGTTATATGTGACTTTAGAACCTTGTCCTATGTGTGCGGGCGCCATCGTCCTCGCTAGAGTAGAGCGTGTGGTATTTGGTGCTGTTGCTCTTCGCACCGGAGCAGCAGGATCGGTTTTCAACCTGTTGCAGTCACCCCATCTTAACCACCGTGTGGAAGAAATACGTGGGGAAGTACTTGCCGATGAATGCGGGAAATTGTTGCGTGATTTTTTTCAAAATCGACGTCTCACGACAGGGGTTGTGTAACATTACACTTTCCTGATGCTCAGATTACTCATCCAGGAGAGGTACCGAAGTGGTCATAACGGCGCCGACTCGAAATCGGATGGGGGCCTTGCAGCCCCACGTGGGTTCGAATCCCACCCTCTCCGCCAACGCCTATAGATTTCTAATAACCTCACTCAACCTGGTGAAACCCTGGATATTAATCTCTCCAACATGTTCGCTGTGATGTGGAAGATTAGCACGAGGGACTATAGCTTGCTTGAAACCGTGCTTAGCAGCTTCTCTAAGTCGTTCCCCACCATTCGGAATTGGCCGAATTTCTCCAGCTAGTCCGACTTCGCCAAACACTACAAGATCAGTCGGCAGTGGCATATCACGAAGGCTTGACAACGCTGCCAGCAACACAGTCAAGTCAGCCGCTGTTTCATTGATGCGGACACCGCCTACTGCGTTAACATATACATCCTGATCATACATTGATATTCCTATATGTCGGTGTAAGACAGCTAACAACATCGATAGACGATTCTGTTCTAATCCTAAGGTAATTCGGCGTGGATTGTTGCAATGGCATCCATCAACTAGAGCCTGGATTTCCACCAGTAGTGGCCTAGTTCCTTCACGACTAACCATAATCACGCTACCTGATACTGGTTTTTCATGTCGAGATAAAAAAATCGCTGATGGATTATTAACTTCTTTCAGCCCCAGTTCGGTCATGGAAAAAACCCCTAATTCGTTTACAGGGCCATAGCGATTTTTTACTGCTCTTAACACACGCAATTTCCCACTTGGATCACCATCGAAATATAATACAGTATCGACCATATGTTCTAAGACTCGTGGCCCGGCAATATTACCTTCTTTAGTAACATGCCCGATTAAGAACATTGCAGTTCCAGTCTTCTTAGCAAATTGCAATATTTGTGCGGTACTCTCTCGAACCTGCGCTACTGAACCGGGAGATGATTGTAAGCGATATGTAAATATAGTTTGGATAGAATCAATGACCATCGTTTGCGGCTGTTCTCTTTTAGCGATGGCGATAATCCGCTCTATACAGGTTTCTGGTAATATTCGGACCCTATCCAAAGATAGCTGCAAACGCTTGGCACGTAAACCAACTTGCTGTGGTGACTCTTCACCGCTAACATAAAGAGTCTGGCTACTATTTGCCAATGTTGCTAATACTTGCAGTAGCAGTGTCGATTTACCAATACCTGGATCTCCTCCAATTAATGTCACAGATCCACTAACTAATCCCCCGCCTAATACTCGGTCTAGCTCGCAATTACCACACGATCGCCGAATTTCAGAGGTAGAATTAACCACTATGGATAAGGTTTGCACGAGCCCCTCTACATCTAAATCAGACAAGGATGCCCAATTAAGATCAGGATCAAACCCAGATTTTATAGAAGATAAAGAGGGTAGTATTTCCTGCAATGCATTCCAAGCACCGCACCCACTACATTGACCAGACCACTTACTAGTGTGTGCGCTACATTCTTTGCAAGCATAGACCGTGCGGCCTCTATTCACTTAAATTTGGAATCACCTTTCTAGTTTTGGCAATTTGTTTCTGTTGAGTATATCATCTCTTTGTTGGTTAGCTGATCTTATTTCCGGTATATAGCTTTCAAAGCGAGTGTATTGTCCCAAAAAAGTGAGACGGAGAGTACCAATAGGACCATTACGTTGTTTACTGATAATAATCTCTGCAACCCCTCTATCCAGACTTTCTGGGTTATAGACCTCGTCCCTATAGATAAAACAGACCAAATCAGCATCTTGTTCTATAGCACCAGATTCCCGCAAATCTGACATTATCGGTCGTTTGTCGCCGCGCTGCTCCAATGTTCTATTAAGCTGGGATAGAGCTAGTACTGGTACGGACAGTTCTTTAGCAAGTGCCTTGAGTGAACGGGATATTTCTGATACTTCTGTAGCACGATTTTCACTAGTACCTGGGACTTGCATTAACTGGAGATAGTCGACAACTATCAGTCCCAACTGCCCTTCCTGCCTATGTAAACGGCGCGCACGTGCCCGAAGTTCATTCGGACTTAGATTAGAACTGTCATCGATAAATAGTCGAGCCTCAGATAGCATCGTTACGGCTGAAGTAACTCGTGGCCAGTCTTCGTCTTCGAGGCGTCCAGTGCGAACCTTATGCTGATCAATACGACCCAGTGAGGAGATCAGGCGCATTATTAAGCTCTCTCCCGGCATTTCCATGCTGAATACTGCAACTGGGCATCGCGTCTGAATAGCTGCAAATTCAGCTATGTTCATAGCAAACGCTGTCTTCCCCATTGACGGTCTGCCAGCGACTACGATTAAGTCCCCACGCTGTAAGCCAGCAGTCCTATCATCGAAATCAGTCCAGCCTGTAGGAATGCCAGTAATAGGATTATCACGTTGAAACAGGGCATCGATCCGTTCTACAGTTCGTGCTAATAAATCTTTTATGCTGGTCAACCCTTGCTGAGTACGCAATCCATGCTCAGCGATAGAGAAGACCTTCCTTTCAGCATCATCCAATAACTGCTTGCTATCACTACCCCTTGGGTCATAAGAGCTATCTGCTATCTCTGTAGCTATACGAATTAGGTTCCGACGGATTGCCCTTTCCCGAACGATGTTACTGTACGCATGGACATTGGCAGCACTGGGGGTATCCCGTACCAGTATGCCTAAATAGGCAAATCCTCCAGCATTATCTAGCAGATTATTATCCTCTAACCACTCTGCTAAGGTTAGAAGATCAAAAGGCCTACCATTTTCTGACTGATGACGGATAGCCCTAAATATCAGACGATGATCATTACGATAAAAATCTGTTTCATCCAAGCGATCATCAACCTGATCCCAGGTAGAGTTATCCAGCATTAGACCGCCCAGGACTGCTTGTTCAGCTTCTATTGAATGCGGAGGCACCCGTAAAATTTCAGAGGTAGCATCCTTTCGATTTGAAAATGGGGTAGCGGGCTGCAATTACCAAACTCTCTGGACAAAACCGGCGATTCACCGCCTGCTGTGATTGCCCAACGGCACAATATCGAATTTTTCCGACGACCTAGTTTAACACATTTGATATATCACAAGTGGTTAAATTAATTCTCACTCAATATTAGGCTTCAGCGATGATATTTACTCTTATCTGAGTATTAACCTCATTGTGTAGATGTAGATCTACATCATACTCACCAACCTGGCGAATTGGACCAGAAGGAAGTCGTACTTCATTCTTTTGCAGTTTAATACCAGCTGCTGACACCGCATTGGCAATATCGGCAGCGCTAACTGATCCAAATAGACGGCCTTCGCTCCCTGTCTTTACTGAAAGCGTAACTATCAGTTCAGCTAGTTGTGTAGCTCGATTTTGTGCTGTAAATAACACCTGAGCAGCTACCTGTTCCAATTCGGTGCGGTGCGCTTTAAATCTAGCTAGATTAGCAGAGGTAGCTTCTGTAGCCTTACCCCTAGGAATTAAAAAATTACGAGCATACCCACGCTTGACTTTGATCCGGTCGCCGATTACACCTAGATTAACGACCTTTTCAAGTAGAATAATTTCCATTAAAAGCTCCAAAATATTTTCAGCGTTTGTCTAATCTTTTTTGGATAAGGTTTCTAAAATCAGCCCAAGCGTCCGCTAAGCCTAACACCATAACAAATTGTGATAGTATTGGAATCAATAGCAAGTAAAATAGTATCAGCCAGGTGTTCGAAATTCGCAGTTTAAACAACATGGAATGGACTAGAGCTATACCCTGCACTGTATAGAGTATACCAAGTACCAATACTATATTGGAAAGAGGTATCCAGGCAGAGACCACAGCTGATCCAAATAGAGCGATTGTACAGATTGCAAGTGGACGGCCAAGACGTAATTCTTGAAACTCAGTACGAAATCCCCCTTTATTGAACAAAAGCGCCTGCCACCAGCGTCCAAGAAGTAAAGCAGCAAATATAAACAGTAGGCTCACACTGACAAGCTGTCCTATCAAGTAGGGCGCCCATTCTTTCAGCAATCCTATCAATTGCTCTAAAGCAACATAATAATCTGGAGTCTGCTGTGGTACCATCCCTGATATCAATTTTTGGTGGAACTGTTCTAGGATGTGTTCCCACCATGGCAATGGATCACCAAGAGATAGGTAAAGACTAACTACACCAAAAACTCCTAGAAATGCAGATACTTGCAACGTCCTAGAGATAGATATTGTATTTCTTAACACTAGTGCTAGCAGCCATACTGGTATCCAGCAGAGTAGCAGTACCCGCAGTATTGGTAAAGGCGTTCTGAGTGCTAGCCAAGCATATACTGCAGCAGCTAACCCTCCTAGAACTATTACAAGAGCGCCTTCAACAGCTCCCCTACGTAGGGTTATCAACGCTATAACTGCACCGGCAACGATGAGAAATGGCGGAAATAACCAGAACAGTACCCCAGAAGCTGCAGCAACCAAAACTGCTGCCGAGCGGCCTCTCATAATAAAAGCGGCAAGCCACTGCATGGTAAGAGATATGCTGCTAACTGTCGATCTTAATATCCTAGAATCTCAATGTCGATCACAGTATGGCAGTAAGGCAAGAAACCTCGCTCGCTTGATCGCAACCGATAACTGGCGCTGATAGCAGGTCTTAGTACCTGTGATTCTGCTCGGTACGATTTTGCCAGTTTCGGTGATATAGTTTTTCAAAGTTGCAATCTCCTTGTAGTCGATTTCCTTGACACCTTCAGCTGTGAACCTACAAAATTTTTTACGACGGAAAAAGCGTGACATAATATATGCATCCTCCAGCAGCAAGCAGGACTAATGGTGCCTAAGTTATAGAATTTGGTCCATCTGGCAACAGCGTCACTGATACCTCAACTCATGTGACATGGTTACATTTCTTGCTCATAAAATCAGTACTAACCATAATCTTTTATTGATGGACTGGTATATTTCGACTACTATCACATCATAAAATTAGCCTGGGATTAAAACCAGATTAAGTCCCTTCTACTGTATCTATGTCTTCATTATCACTCTCTTCAATAATATCGTTCTCTTCCTCACTCTCGCGTTCACACTGACTGTCACGATCACCATGGCTTTCGCGTTCGTCTCTTGCTCTAATTAATGGCGACGGTTCGGTCTCTGGTTCATCTCGCTCGATGATCAGGTTACGAATAACAGCGTCGTTAAAGCGGAATGCGTTTTGCATTTCCTGTAGCATATCCAGACTACATTCCACATTCATCAGGACATAGTGTGCCTTATGTATCTTATTTATTGGATAAGCTAATTGACGACGGCCCCAGTCTTCCAAGCGGTGAATCTGTCCTTGATCTTCCTTGATCATCGTGCAGTAGCGTTCGATCATAGCTGGTACTTGCTCGCTCTGGTCAGGGTGAACCAGAAATACGATTTCATAATTTCGCATTAAATCTCCTTACGGATGAAAAAAGCCTCCCGTAGTTCGGTGAAGCAAGGAGTAGTGGCTGCTTAATTTTAAGCATGGGTATTCTATGGAGAAACTATCTACTGCGCAACGCTAGGCTAAATATTAAAGCACGATGTTTTTACCAGTCGGAATAGCAACTTCTTCAATTAAGGCTAGTGGTGCGAAATCTTCGATAAAATTCTTGGACGCTTCATCACCGTACACTAGTCTGATAGCTTCATCAAGCAGTTATCCATTACTTTAGTGCCAAGTTGCTCATCGTAATTAAAAAAAGTTCGAATTCTATCTAAAAATTACCATCAATATAAAATAAAGAAACGAAAATGGATTTAGCTGAAATATAGTAGGAGGTCGCTGGATTCTAGCTAAACTTAAGGAACAATTTCTAGTCAATTTTACCTTTACCACTGAGTCTATTAACATAAGTATTATGAAAGAATTTATACTTGGAGGTGCCCGCTCTGGCAAAAGTGACTTTGCCAATCGAATTGCACTTGAGAGCGGTTTAAAGGTTATTTATATTGCTACTGCACAGGCTGGAGATAAAGAAATGGCGGCAAGAATCGCCTGTCATCGTGCCTCGCGTCCAGCAGGTTGGAGACTAGTAGAGGAACCCTTAGCACTAGCGTACACACTAAAATCACATGCCGACTCTGAGCATTTTCTTCTAGTTGATTGCCTAACGCTTTGGTTAAATAACCTATTGTCTAATGTAGATAATAAGCGAGTTTCTACTGAGATCGGTGATCTCCTTGATATTCTCCCAAACCTGCCAGGACACATTTTGCTAGTCAGTAATGAAGTAGGACAGGGGGTTATTCCTGCTAACCCGCTTGCCAGGCGGTTTTGCGATGTTGCTGGTCTTCTGCATCAAAATGTTGCAAGGCTATGTAATCGGGCAATCTTTGTGGTTGCTGGTCTTCCTATCACACTTAAGGGTCGTCCTATTATTGTATGAGTAAGAAATGGTATGAAGATCCAATTGCAAATATTGATAGATCTGTGTTGGAAACAGCACACAAGCGGCAACAGCAACTTACAAAACCGCTAGGCTCTCTGGGTAGGTTAGAAGAGATTGGGGTTGCACTCGCTGCTATGCAAGGTAACCAGAAGCCGCGGATAGAGCATGTTTGGATCAGTATATTCGCAGGCGATCATGGTGTTACTGCTGAGAAAATTTCTGCTTTCCCGCAGGCGGTAACAGCAGAAATGGTCCGGAATTTTTCCAAAGGGGGTGCAGCAATCTGTGTACTAGCTCAAGAATGGAAGGCTAAGCTTGAAGTAATAAATGTTGGTACTGCTCAACCAATAGAAGATTTACCGGGTGTGTTGGAAGTACGTATCGCACCTGGTACCGCTAACTTCGTCAACGAGGCTGCTATGACTATGACTCAGTTATACGATGCCTTGAATGCTGGTCGATATGCTGCCGAGCGAGCTGCAATAAAGGGGGCACAATTATTCATTGGTGGTGAAATGGGTATTGGTAATACTACTAGTGCCACCGCCATTGCTTGCTCCTTATTGAAACTACCAGCTATCCAAATCGCAGGCCCTGGTACCGGGCTAAACTCTTATGGCGTCAAGCACAAGGTACAAGTTATTGAAAAGGGGCTAGCTATTCATCGCAGTGATCAGCCTATGATTGCTCTGCAACGCATGGGAGGTTTTGAAATAGCCGCGTTAGTGGGGGCTTATTTACGATGTGGTCAATTAGCAATTCCTATACTAGTAGATGGTTTTATAACAACTACTGCAGCTCTAGTTGCTGTGCGTTTAAGCTCCAAGTTATCAAATTGGCTGTTTTATGCTCACCGTTCGGCTGAGCCAGGTCACCGTTATTTACTAGAGGCACTGAACGCTAAGCCACTACTCGAATTAGATATGTGTCTAGGAGAGGGTAGTGGTGCTGGAATAGCAATACCAATATTGCGAGCCTCAGCAGCTCTGCATGCTCGCATGGCTACATTTGCTGAAGCAGGAGTTTCCCTAGAATGAGTTGTCTTACGGTTGTTGATCTATTACGGCATGGTGAGCCGGAAGGCGGTCAGAAATTTAGGGGGACGTTAGATGATCCCCTAAGCCAGCATGGTTGGGAGCAAATGTGGACGACAGTTGGCAATTATAATAATTGGCAAGCCATAATTAGTTCACCGTTGGTTCGCTGCTCAGAATTTGCCGAAACATTAGCAGAACACTTGGATTGTCCGTTCCAAATTATCCCTGATTTTGCGGAGATAGGATTTGGTATCTGGGAAGGACTTTCAGTTGCTCAAGTTAATAATCTAGACCCAGTTGCTTTGGCTTATTTCTGGAGAGATCCAATTTCCTATCCTATCCCTAAAGCTGAACCTGTTCTTGATTTCGACAAAAGGATTCAGTCAGCATGGGCATCCCTCACTGAATTCTATCATGGTAAACATCTACTACTAGTCACACATGGTGGTGTAATTAGGGCGATATTACGTCTTTTACTGGATATGCCATTGCGTAGAATGTGGAGAATAGATGTACCTTACGCTGCAGTTACTAGGTTATGCCAGCGTTATGATATAGATTCTGAGCTGCACTTAGAGTTCCACAATGGTTACTTATCATCATGATTCTTATGATTCGTGCTCTCATACTAGCTTTACAGTTGTTGACCAGGATACCGGTACCAGCCATTGGTGCACCACTACAACCTAGAGAAATGGGATTGGCTGTACCGTTTTTCCCAGTAGTAGGTTTTATTATCGGTGCAATCCTAGCATGTCTACACATGGTATTCCAGCTAGTCGATACTGCCGTGTTTGCTGGACTGATTCTAACTATTTGGGTCCTATTAACTGGCGGCATCCACTTGGATGGATTAGCAGATACTGCAGACGCTTGGATTGGAGGGAAAGGTGACCGTATCCTTACATTGAAGATAATGAAAGACCCGCATAGTGGACCGATCGCTATCGTAATTATAGCATTGATATTATTAAATAAATATACATCATTACAACAAATATTATTGGCTGAAAATGCAAATACCTTGCTGTTATTAGTCCCAGTAATAGGGAGGACATTTATATTACTCCTATTAATTACGACTCCATACGTGCGTACTAAAGGGTTAGGCGCTCCATATTCATATTACCTACCACAGGCAAGTTGTGGCTTTTTAGTACTATTGATTTCTATTATGATTATCTTTTTTCTATATTGGCAGGGTGTGATATTAATTGGCGTATCATTCACGATTTTTATATTATTACGCTGCGAGTTATTAAGTCGGATAGGTGGGATAACTGGCGACACTTTAGGAGCTGCCTGTGAATTAACTGAAACTGCCCTACTTCTAGCATCCAGTATGTTTCCAGCTGATGATTGATGGTTCTCAGATTTTAGGAGGATTTCAGCCTGAATTTTTGTAGGCTGTACAGCAAATTCCGCAGAAATTTCTTGATTTTTAAGCGATTTAATTTGATCCTCATGCTGGAAGATTAAACTCGTTGCCTTCACTATGATTCTATCACTGCTAATGGATTCTCTCACTAGAAAGTTATTGATGTAAACTAATAAGAGACAATTGTTAGTTAATGATAGTATTCCATCAAATTAAAAGTTTGAAAAATAGACTCAGAATCTCACATAACTTTACTCAACAACGTGCTGTTCTATCTATCAAAATCTCTTCCTTATTGTGTAAGTGTATCGAATAACATTTGAAAAATATAAATATTAAACGAATATGATTTCATGATAGACTCTCTTTTTTTATAAAAATCTCAATTAGTTAGGGTTAATTTTGTCACAGGCACGTCGTGTTAAAATCGAATCTCCTGTTCTGCGATTGGGTATGGTCAGGTTCTTCAAAGGAGCTATAAGAGAAATCAGTTTTTGGATGGTGGTGGTTATCTCTCTAGGAATGGTTATCTCTTTAGCCACCTTTAATATTGATGACCCCGCTTGGACTCATACTGCTAAGGTCGCGAAAATTTATAATTTTGGCGGTGTAGTCGGTGCCTGGTTTTCAGACATTACTCTGTATTTTTTTGGTTATCCAGCCTATTTGCTACCGTTGGTATTGATACAATGTAGTTGGTTTTTATTTAAGCGTGGCACCTTGCTGGAACTGGATGCAGAGATTGTACTACTGCGAGTATTAGGGTTTTCTGTAGCTTTGCTAATGTCTAGTGGAATATATACATTGCAGATGCACCAATTGATTATGGTGGGTAAGTTACCAGGAAACATTTCAGCTGGTGGCCTAGTAGGTATACACGTCAGCCAGTCTTTAGCTAAAGCTTTTGGTTTCAATTGGTGTAACTTGCTTATGCATTGCTTGCTGTTAGCAGGTGTGACTCTGACAACTGGCTTATCCTGGCTAAGGATCTTAGATTGGATTGGTGGTTCAGTGCTTGGAGCAATAAAATGGATTTGGAATTTTAGAGATGTACTGCAGGTTTGCAGATTACCTTCGAAAGAGCATGAAGATCAGCCAGCTCGGACTGCTGCAAACTCTAAACAGATGGATGATGACCCTAATGTGGAGGAGAAGGAAGAGAATGCTTTAATGTCATCATTTCCAAGTTGGAATTGGAAAAAAAAAGCAAAAAGAATAAGAAAATCATGGCAAAGGCAAAGAGGCAAGCCAAATCCAGGCCTAGAGAAGTCTGCCGGGGTATTTAATTCATCCGATTTTGTTAAGCAGAAAGAACGCAAAGAAGTACCAAAATTTAGACTAGGATCGCTGTCGCTAGATGTTAATAATGGCAGTAAAAGTAAAACTAATACACGCATCGAACCTGTATTGAATATGCTCCATAAACAGGACCTACGGGGTGGTAATATACAACAACAAGAACAGTCAACTTCTACTGCAGATTCTAGGATAAATTTGCCAGAGTTTAGTACCATAGATCCTATTCAGCAGGTGCCAGTTGTATATCTATCAGGAATTTTACCTTCTTTAGATCTGCTAAACAGACCTATAACGCGAAAGGCAGATGCAGATCATCTATCTTCAAGTGCGAAAGAAGTACCACAACAGGTCGATAAGTTATTCAAGAGTTTTGGTATTGACTCTCGAGTGATAGCTGTACAGTCTGGGCCAATTCTAACAAGAATTGAGGTTGAATATGCTCATGGAGTTGAGATTAGCCAGATTAATAATCTGGATAAGGATTTAGCTCGTGTATTATCAGTTTCCAATATACGTATTTTATTAGCAATTGTCGATGGCAAGTCAGTAGTTAGTTTAGAAATACCTAACAGGCACCGGGAAATAGTATATTTACGCGAAATTTTAGAGACCCAAGCCATCATTGGACACAATGGCCCTCTAACTCTAGTATTAGGAATAGATATTCGAGGTAGTCCGGTTATCGTTAATCTAGCGAAGATACCACATTTACTGGTGGCTGGTTCTGTTGGATCTGGCAAATCGGTAGCTATTAATACCATTCTGCTAAGTTTACTATATAGCTCACCACCTAGTGAGCTCAGATTGATTCTGTTAGATATGAAGATGCGGGAATTATCAATGTATGAGGACATTCCGCACTTGCTGACTCCTGTGGTAAGTAATATGGAAGATGCAGTCAAAGTCTTGCGCTGGTGCATATGTGAAATGGAGCACCGCTACCAGCTGATGGCAGCTTTAAGAGTACGTAATATCAGTGGATTTAACTGCAAGATAAAAGGAATCAATAATGGTACTAGCAGTCCCTTTTGGAAGGATGATTGCACGCTGATATGTGATTCAATACCATTGCAGCTATTACCCCAGATTGTTATAGTAATCAGCGAGCTAGCTGACGTAATGATTGCTGGCGTAAAGGTTGAGGAATGTATTGTACAGCTGGTTCAGAAAGCACGTGCTGCGGGTATTCACTTAATTTTGGTGACACAGTATCCGTCTGTGGATGTAATTACTGGTCTGATAAAAGCAAATATATCTACTCGAGTTGCTTTACAATTAGCATCAGAGGTTGACTCCCAAAACGTACTTGACCAACCAGGCGCTGAGCGACTTCTAGGTTGCGGTGATATACTTTACCTGCCATCTGATACTTGCTCACCAAAAAGAGTACAAGGAGCATTTGTCGATAGCCAGGAAGTTAATCGAGTCGTTGAGTTTCTACGACAGACTGGTTCACCAGATTACATTTATGTATAGTCGTTTATGTAGTGTGTAGTACCGGTTCTTTATACAGGAAGGGGAGCAGATATGATATGGTTGTTCGGTTTGAGTTGAGAATTGTGTGCCCTGCCCTCGTTATCAATTCCTAAGCAACTGAACCATCTCTGGATGAATTCTGAAATAAAATTTTTGAGCTAGATCTTTATCCTACTGTTGGAAGACGCGCCGTGAATTATTAGATAACTAGTTTATTTTCTCTACTTTCCCGGCGCGTCACATAGGAATTTATTAGTGTTGGGAGTGGACAGCGATTTTTCTTCCCTTTGTCTGCCCAATAGCAATCAGCATTTCAGTAAACCATGGTATATCTATATCAAATGGCTTACCTCCTCTGATGCGTGCGAATTCTATGGCACGCAACATGCCTTTGTGGCCCTCATCGTGACCAATGACACCAGATTCACCACGTAGTGCACACTCAACTGCGAGGTCGACACATGATTTAATAAGTCTTAGATCTTCTGAATTAGCAGCGGAAGCACGAGAGAAGTAGCCTGATTTTTGGATTAAAGTCTTCTCCGAACCGATCATTTTAGCGAACTGATCCCCTAGCCACTTACCAGGGTTTATAGCATCAAGCTTTATATGACCGAACGCGTCACGTGGCACTTCATTACCGTTAGCGCACAATTCAGCAACAATAGATTCTACTCCAGCTCCTTCAGAGACAAATATATTTACACAATCAAATTTGTCCATCGCAGCGCGCAGTCGCATGGCTTCGGCAGCTATATTAAGTTCCATCTCCGGTATAAAGATTGCCTGAATATCAAAGGAAGAGCGTTCGAGACCTATGCTCGGTAGCCATTCAGTATGGTTAAGCAGCTTGCGGTATCCCATTGCAGTTGCAGCTGTTAGCCACCCGCAATTACGACCCATAACTTCATGGATGATCAACATACGCGGATTAGCATTGTTTTCCGCAACTATATTTTTAAAGTAATGTGCGCCTTGTTCAGCAGCAGTCCAAGCGCCTAGTGACTGCTTAATCGGATATACATCATTATCTACAGTCTTTGGTAAGCCTATGACAGTGAGGTCATAGCCATGCTTCGCTAAGAAAAAAGCGAGATCAGCGGCAGCCGTATTAGTATCATCACCACCGATAGTATGGAGGACATCGATATTGTCCTTAACCAGTTGATCAGCTGCGATCTTCTGTGGGTCCTCCCCTTGCTTAACTAAACCGCGTCTTATACAGTCTTCTACATTAGTGAGTTTGATACGGCTATTACCAATTGGTGAACCACCGAATGTGTGCAGTAATCCTATTTTCTTACGTATTTCTGGCGTAACTTCGTAGGCATCACCTATTAGAAGTCCTTTATAACCGCTACGGTAACAGATGATTTCTATATCAGGATCAATCTCATTATAGCGCTCTACAAGACAACCGATGGCTGAACTTAAACATGGTGCTAAGCCACCAGCTGTAAGAATCGCAACTTTCTTTGGTTTCCTCATGATAGATATTTACCTTTCTAATCTGCATTGATTGAAAACGAAAAGCCCTTGAGACTGTCAATCCTAGCATAGCATTGGTATCCTTCTTACCGAGGTCTTGCTGTACACTCATGCAAGAAATCAAGTGCATGAAGAAAGCGAGGTAGACTGCTCGATGCTAGATGCATACGGTGCCTCTGTCCAATATCCGTCTCAGCCAGCTAGCAATATCTCGAATTTCCTCCCAGCATACTTCATGCCCCATGCTATAGTTTTGCCATTCTACTGGATAGTCGAAGTTTTTCAGTAACTCAACACTCTCTCTGCCGTAATGTATTGGAATCACATTATCATGATCGCCGTGAGCAATGAAGATTGGTGTGTGGTAGTTAGCAGGTTGTCTCTCGCTGTTAATCTTAGATGCTAGTGGAATGTAACAAGATAGAGCCAGGATACCAGCTAGTCGATCCTGATAACGTAACCCAGTTTGGAGAGCCATTGCACCACCTTGCGAGAACCCAGCTAATACAATCCTGTCGGGAGACACTCCAAGGTTTTTCTCACATTCCAGTAATTCATTAATAGCTAATTGTGAACTATAAACACCATCAGAGTCTTCTTGTCGCGGTAAATCTGTACTCAGTATGTCGTACCAAGCCCGCATATGCATACCACCGTTTATGGTAACAGGGCGGATAGGTGCATTAGGGAATATAAAGCGGATTCCCAGATTTTCTGGTAGTCTTAGTTCTGAAACGATTGATTCAAAATCATGCGCATCGGCACCTAGCCCATGCATCCAGATTACGCTGGAAAAAAAGTCACCTTTTGGTAAGATTTCGACGGTTGTCAGCCGTTGTACGGTCATAAAGAAATTCCCTATGGCAAACAATGATAGAAAAGTATAATGACAATAAATAAATGTAGAAGAACTTGCTTGTCAATATACGTTATCTGGATAGCATGTGTTTTTTCACAGAAGATTTTATGAATAATTGGTTTTCTAGATGGAGATGGTTATTTACTGGATTTCTAGCGGCTGCATTGTTGTTCGGTTGTGGTCAGAAGAGTCAGCTATATCTGCCTGTCCTAATGCATTTTCGAAAATAAAAATGTTTAAACTTACTCATCTGAAGCTTTAAAATATGGATCACTTTAGCTACCGTAACGGCCACTTATATGCTGAAGATGTACCTGTAATAGATATCGCATCTACAGTAGGAACACCCTGTTATATCTACTCTCGGAATACCATTGAACAGAATTGGATGGCATTCGATAGTGCTTTTGGCACACATCCACACCTGATATGCTATGCAGTTAAGGCCAACAGCAACCTGGCAGTATTAAATATTTTAGCTAGATTAGGGTCCGGCTTCGATATCGTGTCCGTTGGTGAACTAGAACGAGTAATAGCTGCTGGCGGTAGTCCTAGCAAAGTGGTTTTCTCTGGGGTTGGTAAGCGTCGTGATGAACTAGAACGTGCCCTTGAAGTTGGTGTTTATTGTTTCAACGTTGAATCTGAGTCGGAGCTTGCGATTCTAGAACAGGTAGCTATGAACTTGGGGAAGCGGGCACCGATATCGCTGAGAATTAACCCAGATGTTGATGCCAATACCCATCCATATATTTCTACCGGTCTCAAAAAGAATAAGTTTGGTATCGAGATGGAGCAAGCAGTACCGGTCTATATGGCTGCTATAGCCTCTCCACATCTTGAGATTTTTGGTGTTGCTTTTCATATTGGTTCACAGTTAATGAAAATCGCACCGTTTATAAGTGCTTTGGAACGTGTATTAGAACTAGTGTGTCAATTGGAGCGTATGGGGATTCAATTCCGTCATATCGATCTAGGAGGTGGGTTGGGCATTCGTTATAAGGATGAAAAACCACCAGCACCAGTTGAATATATTTCAGCTATAATCAACCCGTTACGAGGGAGATCTTGCCGAATTCTAGTAGAACCAGGACGGGCAATCGTTGGTAACTCTGGAATTTTGGTAACTAGCGTGGAGCTATTAAAACAGGGTAAAGTTAGAAACTTTGCGATAGTAGATACAGCGATGAATGACTTATTGCGACCAGCATTGTACTCTGCTTGGCAAGCAATAATTCCAGTTGAACTGCGTCATCAAGGTGAATCACACTGTTACGATATAGTAGGGCCGATCTGCGAAACTAGCGACTTTATCGGTAATGATCGGGAATTAATCGTCGCACCAGGTGATCTATTAGCTATATGCACCGCTGGTGCATATGGGTTTTCGATGAGTTCTAATTATAATTCTAGACCACGTGCTGCGGAAATTATGGTGGACGGCGACCGATTCCAAGTGATACGCCAAAGAGAGACAATAGCATCTCTTTATGCTGGCGAGACGTTAATAAACTAGCTAGCTTTAGGTTTTGGGGAATAAAATTGTGTGCTCATGCCCTTAATTTTGAGAATCCATCGACTGGAGAAATCAAAAGATTACTCCGAAGAATAAAAAAGATTGCGATCGTTGGGATTTCTGCTTCAGATAAGCGTCCTAGCTATATTAGCGCAAGAGCACTGCAAGGCTTCGGATACCGCATCATTCCTGTTAATCCAAACATTTCTGAGATACTAGGTGAGAGAGTGTATTCTGGTCTTAGTGATTTAC
>CAIRZE010000102.1 GCA_903882995.1 uncultured Candidatus Competibacteraceae bacterium | reverse complement strand
GGCATTAGATTCAATGACTAGACGGCTTTCAGTACGAATATTAAAGCTGTCATAATCAAAGTAAATAATGCGATCTGCGGAAACAGTATTCCTGACTATACTTTCTCCCTGACTATATGCTCCCTCCTCAGGAGAACCGCTAATGTTTTTAGTCCCTACACCAGTATCGTAAACATCATAACCACTCGGTGCCTGGCCATATGGATATGTTTGGTAGTCTGGATTAGAAGGTTCTACAGCACCCTGTTGTGTCGCGATTGTATCAGTATCTGTTTCGATATTTTCACCAGTAGATGCACAATTAGTTAAAAGCGCAATTGAAGTAGCAGTTATAAATATTCTAAATAAATATTGCATAGTAATTTAATTATCCCTGGTGTTAGAGTTGACAATTGGACACTAGCGGCCGATAGGCGACCAAGCTGGGTCGCGAACCCTACCGGGTAGAGGAAAGTCCTGTTTTAAACTGCCATCTATAGATATAGAACTCATACCTTGACCGTTAGAGTAAACGATCATTTTACCATTAGGGGCAAAGCTAGGCGATTCATCTAGTCCGCCTGATGTCAGTATGCGGAATTGGCTGGTTTTCATATCCAATACAGCAATATAAAATCGACCAGACTGCCGGTGTACCATTGCAATATAGCGACCGTCTGGTGAAACAGTCGGCTTGGCGTTGTAGTCACCCTCAACAGTCAAGCGTTGTGCAACACTGCCACCAGGGCTAATTCTATATATTTGTGGTGAGCCACCTCGATCTGAGGTAAACACTATACTACCATCTGGTAACCAAACCGGCTCTGTATCGATAGCGCTGGAATTAGTTAGACGAACTGGAGGACCCTGGTTTCCAATATCTAGTGCATAGATTTCCGGGTTACCATCTTTAGATAAGGTGAATGCCAAGCGCTGTCCATCTGGGGCCCAGGATGGTGCACCGTTAATACCAGGAGTGGCTGAAACAACAAGGCGCGAGCCAGTATAAACTTCCTGGATAACAATCTGTGGTCTACGGCTTTCAAAGGATACGTAAGCTAGACGCGACCCATCTGGGGACCAGTATGGTGACATGATCGGTTGTCTGGAACGAAAGATTATTTTAGGGTTTTTACCATCTGCATCTGCCACCTCCAGAATCCAAAAGCCTCCGTTAGTAGTAATGAAAGCTATCTTTGTGCTAGCTAGTCCCCTTTCACCAGCAAGTTTCTCATAAATCATATCGCTGATACGATGGGCGACTGGCCGTAATTGGTTTTGAGATACATCAAAAGACAGATTCAATAACTGTCCACCTTGGGCACCAGCTAAATGAAAATGCACGATGTAGCCGCGTTGGCCACCAGCATGTACCTGTCCGTTTACTGAATATTCAGTATGAGTATTAGGTGGTTGCAGTGTAAATTTTCCGGTCTGCTTCAGATCAGATTTAATTATGTCAGCTATGTCCTCTGTAGCGTTGCCTCCAAAAGGAGCGGTGATGGAGATTGGTATCCCTATACCATCGATACCCTTAGAAACATCAATAGTTAATTCAGCGTTGGCTAGCATCCCGATACTAGGTAATAGAATACTCAGTGCTCTGAAAACTTTCACAAACAATTTCAAGGATTAATCTCCTTCTTTTCTAGTTATTTTTTATGGTTTTTATATTCTCTAGTTTATAGGTCTGAACCTCAGTATAAAAGTGGGACGCAGTGCCTGAGCAACCTCAGGTGCTCCGGGCATTGGTAGGGGCGATGCACGCTGAGCAGCAGCGACGGCTGAGTTATCAAACAGGTTATCACCACTACCTTGCACAATCTGGACATTTGTGACTTGGCCAGAACTAGTTACCGTTATTCTTAGCAAACAAAGCAATCCTCCATGGCTACTTGCCATTGGATTCCAACGCTGCTCTACGTATGTAGCGATCACGTTTTCTGCGTAATTTCTTGCCTTTTCCTGTATGGCCAGTTTTAGCGCTAACTGGTGTGCTTCCGTAGCTTTGCGCATTGTTTCCTGTTCAGCCTTAATCTTAACCCCTTCTTCCGCCGCTATTGCTTGTTGTTTTGCTTCTTCAGCCTTCTGCTTAGCTTGTAGTAGTGCTGCTTCTTCCTCAGCCTGTCGCTTCTTAGCCTGTGCTATTGCTTGTTGTTTTGCTTCTTCAGCCTTCTGCCTAGCTTGTAGTAGTGCTGCTTCTTCCTCAGCCTGTCGCTTCT